>DDIP01000171.1:0-132 GCA_002338605.1 Proteobacteria bacterium UBA1847
AGCTTGGCTACTCGCTGGCGCACGCATTCGGCGCTGCCTTCGATAATCCCGGTTTGATTGTTGCTTGTGTCATCGGCGACGGCGAAGCGGAAACCGGCCCGCTGGCGGCAAGCTGGCATTCGAACAAATTCC
>DDIP01000171.1:215-3051 GCA_002338605.1 Proteobacteria bacterium UBA1847
AGCTGGCATTCGAACAAATTCCTGAACCCGGCCAGCGACGGCGCAGTCTTGCCGATTTTGCACCTCAACGGCTGGAAGATCGCGAATCCTACGGTGCTTGCGCGTATGCAGAAGGAGGAACTGACAGAACTGTTTCGAGGCTATGGCTATGAACCGCTGTTTGTCGAGGGGCAGGACCCCGAGCTGATGCATCCGCTCATGGCCGATACGCTGGATGCGGCGCTCGACCGGATAAAGGACATCCAGGCTGACGCGCGAGCCAACGGAGTCACGCGCTGGCCACGCTGGCCAATGATCATTCTTCGCAGTCCCAAAGGGTGGACGGGCCCCCGCGAAGTGGACGGTGTGCAGATCGAGGGCAGCTGGCGCTCCCACCAGGTGCCGATCGCGTCACTGCGTGAATCGCCCGAACACCTGCGTCGACTCGAGGAATGGCTGCAGAGCTATCGGCCCAGGGAACTGTTTGGTGAGGACGGGCGACTGAAACCGGAGATCAGCGCTTTGGCACCCCAAGGCACCAGGCGGATGGGGGCCAACCCGCACGGCAATGGCGGTCTGCTCATGAAAAAGTTACGCATGCCGGATTTTCGCGACTACGCCGTGGCCGTGCCCAAGCCGGGTACGGTAACCGCCGAGGCGACACGGACGCTCGGCAAGCTGCTTCGCGATGTCATGGCGCGTAACGCCGAGTCGAAAAACTTCCGCGTGTTCGGCCCGGATGAGAATGCGTCCAACCGGCTCGAGGCGCTCTATGAGGTGACCGACAAGACTTTTACCGGGCCGTTCGAAGAGGTCGACGAACACCTGTCGCCCGACGGCCGGGTCATGGAAATACTTTCGGAACACCTCTGCCAGGGGTGGCTGGAGGGTTACCTGCTTACCGGGCGTCATGGATTCTTTTCCTGCTACGAGGCTTTCATCCACATCGTGGATTCGATGTTCAATCAGCACGCCAAATGGATCAAAGTGAGTCGTGAAATCCCGTGGCGGCGGCCGATCCCATCACTGAACTACCTGTTGACCTCGCATGTCTGGCGACAGGATCACAACGGCTTCAGCCATCAGGATCCGGGATTCATCGATCACGTCGTCAACAAGAAAGCCGACATCATTCGCGTTTTTCTGCCACCGGATGCCAACTCGCTGTTATGTGTGGCGGACTGGTGTTTACGATCACGTGACTTCGTCAACGTCATCGTGGCTGGCAAGCAGCAGCAGCCGCAGTATCTCGACATGGATGCGGCGATCAAGCACTGCGCGGCCGGTATCGGAATATGGGAGTGGGCGAGCAATGACCGTGGCGGTGACCCGGATGTCGTCATGGCCTGCGCCGGAGACGTGCCCACGCTGGAAACCCTGGCTGCAGTGTCAATATTGCGGGACATGTTCCCTGAACTTAAGGTTCGGGTTGTCAACGTCGTCGACCTGATGAGCCTGCAGCCGGAATCGGAACACCCGCATGGCCTTTCCGACCCGGATTTCGACACGATTTTCACACGCGACAAGCCGATCATATTCGCCTACCACGGCTACCCTTGGTTGATCCATCGCCTCACCTATCGGCGAACGAATCACGACAACCTGCACGTACGCGGTTACAAGGAGGAGGGGACGACTACGACGCCTTTTGACATGGCAGTACTCAATAAAATCGATCGTTTTGACCTGGTGAGTGACGTTATCGACCGGGTGGCAATACTTGGGCCCAAAGCCGCCTATGGAAAACAGGCAATGCGCGACAAGCTGATCGAGCATAAACAGTATATTTACGAACACGGCGAGGATATGCCGGAGATTCGTGGCTGGCGGTGGCGTGGCAACTGATCGCTTGTCCAATTCGAGTATCTTCGAAAAAGCGATTTGCAACTGTACCGGCTACGACGAAGAAATCGACAGGCTGCATGATTAAAGTGCCTGCGACGACTGAGGGTTTGCCTGCCATTCGCCAGCTGATCGCAAAAGGTATCAACGTGAACACAGCGCCACCACAGGTTCAGTAGCATGAAGTCAGTTAGCCGTTCGCGCGCACCCAACGGACTATGTCGGTCGCGCTCATGGCGCCCGGTTGACGAGCGACCTCACGGCCATGCTTGAAGATTGCGATCGTCGGAATACTCTGAATGCGGAATCCTGAGGCCGTGGCTTTTTCAGTGTCCGTATTCAGTTTGGCCAGCCGGAAAGACGGCTCAAGTTCAGCAGCAGCTTGCGCAAAGGCCGGCGCCATCATCCTGCAGGGCCCGCACCATGGCGCCCAAAAATCCACGACGACCGGGATATCGCTACGCACAACATGTTTCTGGAAACTGCTGTCAGTTAATTCCAGTGGCTCAGCGACGAACAAGGGTTTGTGGCACTTACCGCAATTCGGCTCTTCTGCCGCACGTACTGACGGAAGCCGATTGACCGCATTGCAGTGGGGGCAAACGATATGGTGGGATTCATTCATTGGCGCGTGACTCTTGAACGTTTATCAAGCGTTCTATCTTGTGTCGTCGCCCAGTAAATTCAAGGATTGCATGGCTTACAGTGAGACCGAGATGACCGAACGGCAACATGACGCCAAAAAAATGCAAGTCGCCGAATGACCATTCGGAACCTTGATGCCGTCTTCAAGCCGACATCGGTCGCAATCATTGGTGCGAGTGAACGACCAGGATCAGTTGGCCGTGTTCTGACCGAGAATATACTCGAGCACTTTGACGGCAATATATTTCTCGTTAACCTGAAACACCGCCAGTTGTTCGGTGAAAAGGTGTTTCGGAATGTCAAACACTTGCCGCAGATACCGGACCTGGCCGTTATCGCAACGCCACCCAAAACGGTACCCGGATTGATC
>DDIP01000112.1:0-2237 GCA_002338605.1 Proteobacteria bacterium UBA1847
GATTGTCTGCTTCATCGGCACTATCGGCACCTTGTTACCCGGTGTCGCCGCACCGCTGATGCCCACAGGCACATTGTGTCTGCTTATGTTCGCTGTGTCCGGACTATTCACCAACTGGCCTTCGGTCGGGGCACTGGCGGCCATCGCCCGATTCACCCCCAATCAGATGCGGGGCCAGTTGACCGCACTGCAGACATCTCTGGTCGGCCTTATCGGCGCAGGGCTCGGTCCGCTGTCGGTCGGTGTCTTGTCGGACTGGTTGCCGGAGAGCCACCGCCGCATCGGCTTCAGCATGTCGCTGACGTTTGCATTTTGCACCATCATTGGCGCATTGCTGCTGGTTACGGGCTGGCGCCGCTATGCGGACACGGTGCGGCATCCCGGATGATCCGAACGGCAGATCATCTTCTGCGTGCCAAATGTCCGTTAGTCACTATAGAACGTCTGCTGACACCACCAACAGTTACACACCCACCAGGGATAGCGTGCCCCGTCCCAGATTATCCAGCTTCCTGGCAGTGATCAGTCGGCGATAAACTCGGTCAATTCGATCAGGAAGCCGTCGGGATCATACAAACTACTGGTTCGTACCTTGATCGGGTCGCCACCGTCGTAGGCCGGATAACTAACATCGGTCGGCGGCTGAATCGGCACCACGCCAGGCACTTCCAGCGCCATGGCGTACTTGGCGTCAATGTCAGCCGCGGTGAACAGCAGCACAGCGCTGCCGGTACTGAATGGCTTCGGCTCCGGCTGGCGCACCGGTTTTCTCGGCTTCGTGTACTCGAGTAGTCCGATAATGCCGATATAATCGTCGTTGGCCCGCACGAATACGAGCCGCCGCGCGAGTTCCGCCTCGTCATCACTGGACGCGGATCGCGGATTCCGGATCATATTGTCGTAAATCACCTTGAAGCCGAGGGCATCGCGGTACAACCGCAGCGAGTTCTCGATATCGGCAACGATCAGCGTCGTCCTTCGCAGATCGATATCGGCCCGCTCGGCCTCGTCTACCGGCGCGCCGCCCAGCGGCAGCGCTGCCATTGAAAGGCAAACTGCGATGAGCGCGCTGGCGCGTCTGAGGAAGCTGGGAGCCGCTGGTGGACGATGCATCATTGGCCCCAATTCTATATGGCTCAGGCGGCCGATGCGCGACTTGCCGATGTATTCCTTGTAGGCGATCCCGAGCTGGTCAGCAGCCACGATAAGGCCGACGAATCGATATGCACCGCTCTCACTGGCAGAAACATGTCCTACGAGAAATTTCTCTCGATTACGTCAGGTGCCCGGTCGTGACGAAAATTAACGCGTCCTCGTCCCGTATGTACGGTGTGTGTTCACTTTGTTGCGGACTACGGATCCAGCTTCCCGCCGGATGCTCGCCGTACTCGTCGAAAAACCTGCCATTGATGACCAGCACCTCCTCACCTCCCTGGTGCGTGTGCGGTTTGAACTCGGTGTTTGGCGCGTATCGAACAAGTGAAGTGGCACGGGCAACTTCGCCGCCAATTCGATCCAGCATCATCCGTATGACGCCTGTCATCGGCGAATCGACCCACTGATAATCATCAGGGCGAATCACCACTCGCTTCAAGAAATCCGCATTTACTCGCATAGACTCAGCCACAGTCCCTTTCATTCTTCTGAAAGCGGTGTCCACTTGTGCATTGGCAATGTGATTGATCAGGTACCTGGCCCCTCACCTAGTTTTGGCTCGTGGAGCGCCCATAGAATGAAGTGCACGAACTGTGCCACCTTGAGAACAGGTACTCGGTCAGTGGCTTACGATCGAAGTGGCAACTGCGGTACTTATTGGCTCACGAAATTCCGCGTTTACAGGAGCGGAATTTTGGGTTCGTCGACGTTGCGGGAACAAGGGCAACCAGACGCTGCGTAACTCTGATCAAAGCACCTCTTTCTCCGGTAAATCGCTGTCCGTGAGATGCCGAAGTAACGGTAGGTCTGGGCTACGTGCCGACGATCGTTAGCCACCTGTTGTCGGATTTTCAGCCGCCTGGCCACGATCCTGGCTTGTTCTGCTTCTGTCATGCCGCTCTCCTCTCACCGGGTACTTGAGATGAACTGAAGGTGTCACGCATCTGTGAGGACTTCACACCAAAGTAAGTATCGGTGTCTGATGACGGCTGCTGTTCAATCGCCTACGGAGTGCGCTTGACACATTCATAGGTACCTCGTCAGGTGAGCGCGAGGCTTGGGCACCAGCGCGGCGAGTCGCG
>DDIP01000112.1:2351-2599 GCA_002338605.1 Proteobacteria bacterium UBA1847
CGCGCGATGAAGTCCTCCGGCTGCTTGTACTGTGCGGTGTGCCGTACTACGCGGCCGAAAAACGCGCCGAGATACAGGACAAGTTTCTGAAACCCTATGTGTTCTGGAAGGGCCCGGAGTATTTCGATGCGATGTACAAGCGCATTGCCGTGAACGGTGACCCGCAGTACCCGCGGAACGCCGGTTCAGCGCTTCACTGATCGCTTGCTGGCCGGGCCGAACGGCGAGTGGGGACCACGTGCAGCGTT
>DDIP01000108.1:0-268 GCA_002338605.1 Proteobacteria bacterium UBA1847
ATGTCATTGACCTCATGCAGGTTCACAACTTGCGGGATACCGCAAACCATATGGAGTCAATTCGTGACATGCAGGCACAAGGGAAAATCCGTTACAGTGGATTGACGCATTACACGGCCAGTGCCCACACAGCGCTGGTCGAAGCGATGCAAAAACACAAGCCGGACTTCATCCAGATAAATTATTCGCTGGGCGAACGGGAGGCCGAGCAACAGGTATTGCCAGCGGCACGTGACCAGGGCGTGGCCGTACTCATCAACCGCCCCTC
>DDIP01000108.1:377-591 GCA_002338605.1 Proteobacteria bacterium UBA1847
CCGCCCCTACCAGGCCGGTCGGCTGTTTGCTGCCGTCAGAGGACAGGCGATACCTGATTGGGCCAGTTCAATCGCGACGAGCTGGGGCCAGTTTTTTCTCAAGTTCATCATCAGCCACCCGGCGGTTACCTGTGTCATTCCCGCAACCAGCAAGCCGCAGCACATGATAGACAATATCGGCGCGGGAATGGGCGACCTGCCCGACGCCAGCCTC
>DDIP01000108.1:697-4412 GCA_002338605.1 Proteobacteria bacterium UBA1847
CGCCAGCCTGCGAAAGCGCATGGCCGAATTCGTGATGAGTCTGTAGCTGTGCAAAACACGTCACTTTTGCGTCGGCTGGGCGCAATGTTGTACGACATCCTCCTCGTACTGGCTCTTGTCATTATGACGACCTATCTTTTTATCGCACTCAACGGTGGCGAGGCGATTGAAACGGATGAAAACCTGGAATTCCAGCTGGTGCTGGCGCTGGTGATTTTCGTCTTTTACGTGGGATTCTGGGTGCGCCCGGGCCGCACCCTGGGAATGCAGGCCTGGCGCCTCCAACTGGAGGCCCGCGACGGTGGCGAGGTGGGCCTAGGCGATGCATCGATTCGGTTCTTTGCAGCCCTGCTTTCCGTGGCACCCGCCGGGCTCGGTTTCCTGTGGTCACTCTGGGATAAAGAGCGTCTGACGTGGCATGACCGCATCAGCAAGACGCGCATCGTGCACTACCCGAAAACAGCACCCCCTAGCGAATCCTCGACAAGGCAAACAACGTGACACCTGCGAGTGCAACCGTTGGCAGCCACGTGACGATGACCGGATTCAGGTTGAATACCTGGCCCGAATTGGCGAGCGTTTCACTGGCAAGATAGTACGCAAGACCGATGACGACTCCGATCATCAGTCGGCCGCCTGCGCCGCCTGACCGAAGCGATCCGAAAACAAATGCCAGGGCCAGTATTGGCATGATCAGCACAGTCACGGTTCGTGCCACACGGAACCAGAATTCCGTTTCATATTTGCTCGCATCAAGTTCATTGCGTTTCAGATAGTCGATATAGCCGAGTAATTCGCGGGCCGACAAACTCAGTGGTTTTGCCAAAGAACTGCCGAGCAAATCCGAATTGACTTCGAACGACTCAACGGATCGCGACGTTGCAATAACCTGCACACCGTCCTGCCGAAAATGTGTTTCTCGCAGGTTTTCGAGAATCCAGTTGTCGTTCTCGTCAATTCCTGAGTTTTCGGCGACGGAAATCGACTCAAGCTGGTCACCGTCGAACTTGTACAAATACAAGCTACCGAATTCGAATTCGGGACTGACCTTTTCCAGGTGCAGGTAGGTCGAACCGTCTTTGACCCATGCCTCATTACCGAGGCGCTCGTCGTCTTGCTGATAGCGGTAGTCCATGCGCATATTGCGAGCGAAGAAATCAAGTGGCGGTCCGATAAACTCGCCGAGCAATCCGGTCAATACCAGTAACACACCGCCCGAGAATGCGACCATGCCCGCCAGTTCCCGGACAGACAATCCGGCCGAGCGCATGACAATAATTTCGCTGTTGCCAGCCAGCGCACCGAGTCCAAGCAGCGACCCGATCAGTGCCGCAACCGGCAGCATTTCAAATGCGAGATTGGGAAGTCGCAGCAATGTATAGAGCACAACCTGTGCGGTCTGATAGTCACCGCGCGTGTCATCGAGTTCCGCGATAAACTCGAACAGTCCCGCCAATCCCAGCAAGACGATCAACACCAATGCCGTGCTACTCAATATGGTGCGCATCATGTACTGGCTGAGAATGCCCGTCATCGGAAAATCCTCTTGTGCATCCCGTTTTGCACAGCCAGCAAACCGAGTGCAAATACCAGGATGCAGCCGTGCACCCACCAGATACCCAGGGCCGGCGAAATCTTTGCCTGCTCAATCCAGGCTTTGGCTGCACTCATCATGTTGAGATAAACAATAAAGACGAGAAGCCCGACTGCCAGCCGACCGTATCGCCCGGCACGTGGCCGGCTGCGACTCAGCGGTACGGCAAGAATGGCAAGTATGACAGTTGCAATCGGCACGCTGAGGCGCCACTGCATTTCGGCGACATGCTCAAGCTCGCTGGATCCGAGTAAATCAACGAATGCCATGACCCGTGGTTTTGGTTCCGCCGACTCGATACTAGGTAATCGATACGGCACGCCATGTTCAGCGAACTCGATGACGCGAAACTCCGAGGTGCCGGGCACACCTTCGTAACGACGACCGTTGTGCAAGACCAGCAGCCGAATGTTCGGATCATCCGACTCCTTCATTTCACCGAGCTCGGAAATCACGACCTCGACGCCGCCACCATCGACGCGGCGCTGCATGAATACTTTTTCCATGCCGCCCTGGGGCGTCACGCTGGCGCCGTAGACAACCGCCCGATCAGGACCGAACATCGTGAACTGGCCAGGTTCGATACTGGCAAGATCCGCCTCGCGACGCGCTTCGGCGCCGATTCGATCCACAGTAATCAGTGCCCACGGCCCCCCGCTAATCGACAGCCATGCCACCAGCAGCGTCAGCGGCAACATGAGCCAGGTGAGCGGCCGGTAGATCCCGGATGGCCCGACACGACACGCCATCATCGCCGGCATTTCACTGTCCCGATACAATCTTCCCAGGGCCAGCATCGTGGCAAGAAACAGCCCAATAGGCACCAGAATGGTCAAATATTGCACGGCAGACAGGCCGATCACCTCAAATGCCGCATTCTTCGGCAGTTTTCCCTTGGCAACGTCCCCAAGCACGCGTGCAAACTGGTTGGTCAGCAAGATCAGCAGCAGAACCAGCGTCACGCCAAGCCAGCTCGAGGCGATCTCGCGAAAAATGTAGCGATCAAGAATACGGATCATCGGGGTCCGGGAATGGCGTAGCTGTAGGTAGCTGAAACAGTTAGACTACCGCTTTTATTTTGTCCGTGACAGCCCTCAACAATAACAAGGCAGATGAAGGGATTTATGAAATATTTTACAACTACGAGCAAGGCATCGAGCCGCGCCGCCGATTGCGTCATCGTTGGCGTCTACAATCGAGGCAAACTTGGCCGCGGTGCCGCCGATATCGATGCAGCCAGTAAAGGCGCGATTCGTGACCTAATCAAATCCGGCGATATCTCCAGCGAGCTTGGCCGCTGCACCGTCCTGATGAATGTCGACGGCGTGAAGGCGCGACGCATTGCAGTTGCTGGACTTGGTAAGTCTGGCTCCCTGGACGCCATCGGATTTCGCAAGGCCGTCGGTGCCTGTACGAAGGTGCTCCGCGACACCAAGACCAAACAGATCCTCAATGCCCTGACACTGGAGTCTGTCAAAAACTGCAGCCCGTACTATCTTGCGCGCCATTCAGTTGAGGCAATCTCAGACGTACTCTACGAATTCAACCAGATGAAAAGTGGCCGCAAGAAGGCACCGATGCCCTTGTCGACCATCGGTCACTCCGTTGCGGACCGCGGTGACGCCGCGCAGACAGACCGTGGTGCACAACACGGCGATGCAATTGCAAACGGTGTTGCGCTCGCCAAGGATCTCGGCAATTTGCCGTCGAACGTTTGCACACCAAGCTACCTCGCTCGTACGGCCAGGAAACTGGCCACCGGCAATGGCAAGCTGACGACGCAAATTCTCAACGAGTCAGACATGAAACGACTCGGCATGGGTTCTCTCCTGTCCGTTACCGCCGGCGCGACAGAGCCCGCCAAGTTCATCATCATGAAATACAAGAATGCCGGCAGCGCCAAACCCTACGTCCTCGTAGGCAAGGGTGTAACGTTCGACACGGGCGGTATCTCATTGAAGCCTGGTGCCAGCATGGATGAAATGAAGTTCGACCGGTGTGGCGCCGCCAGTGTGATCGGCACGATGGCCGCGCTGACGCGCATGCAATTGCCCGTAAACGTCAATGTCGTGGTTCCGGCTGTCGAGAACATGCCGAGCGGCACGGCCACCAAGCCGGGCG
>DDIP01000238.1:0-1957 GCA_002338605.1 Proteobacteria bacterium UBA1847
GTCCGGCAACTCATTCGCTCGATGTCCGAAGACAAACTCATCGTGATATCGACGCACATACTGGAAGAGGTCAACGCCGTTTGCACACGCGCGATCATCATTGCTGATGGCCGCATACTGGTCGACGACACACCGAAGAACCTGACGGATCAGGGCGGTGGCGATCTCGATGCGGTGTTTCGCCGCGTTACGCAGGGCGGTGAGCTTCCCGAAGCAGAGGCCGCCACGTGAACATGATCAAGGCATTGTTCCGCCGTGAACTGCAAAGCTACTTTGCAACGCCGGTTGCCTACGTCTTCATCGTCATTTTCCTGATGTTGATGGGGGCCTTCACCTTTTATCTCGGTGGCTTCTACGAACGTGGCCAGGCCGATCTGCGCGCTTTTTTCAACTTTCATCCCTGGCTGTATTTGTTCCTGGTGCCGGCGATAGCGATGCGCCTGTGGGCAGAAGAACGAAAGTCCGGCACGGTCGAATTTCTGATGACGTTGCCGATCACGCCGATGCAGGCCGTCGTCGGCAAGTTCCTGGCGGCCTGGGTATTCACCGGCATTGCGCTGTTGTTGACCTTTCCTATCTGGATCACCGTCAACTACCTTGGCGAACCGGACAACGGTACGATCTTGGCGGCCTACATCGGCAGCTTCCTGATGGCGGGCGGCTTTCTTGCCATCGGATCCTGCCTGTCAGCCTGCACGCGGAACCAGGTCATTGCGTTTGTTCTCAGCGTGGTCGTGTGTTTTGGTTTTCTATTGTCCGGCTTTCCGCTGGTGCTGGACCTGTTTTCCGGCTGGGCGCCGCAAGTCCTCGTTGACGGTGTCGCATCCTTAAGCTTCCTGACGCATTTCGCCGATATCTCGCGGGGGGTCATCGATCTGCGCGACCTCGTCTATTTCGCACTGGTGATCGCCGCATTCCTGTACGCCAACACCATCGTGCTGGACTGGAAACAGGCTGACTGACGATGAGTACGCAAACGCAACAACGTCTCGGTGCATCAGGCCTGCTGCTACTGGCGGTCGCATTTATCGCGGCAGTCATCGCGTCAAACCAGTTGTTCAAAGGCGTGCGCATCGACCTCACGGAAAACAATCTGTACACACTGTCGGATGGCACGAAACGCATCCTGCAAAACATCGACGAACCCATAAACCTGTACCTGTATTTTTCCGACCAGGCGACCGAAGGCGCACCGTCGCTGCGTGACTACGCCAACCGGGTCCGCGAAATGCTCGAGGAGTTTGTGGACGGCAGTCGCGGCAAGCTCCACCTCAGCGTCATCGACCCGCTGCCCTTTTCGGAAGAAGAAGACCGGGCGGCACAATTCGGACTTCAGGGCGTGCAGTTCGGCGTAACACCCGATCCTGTGTACCTCGGCCTCGCCGGTACCAACAGCGTCGGCGATGAGGAAATCATCCCGTTCTTCCAGCCTGACCGGGAAGCGTTTCTCGAATACGATCTTGCCAAACTCGTCAGCACCCTGGCCAACCCGGAGCGCAAGGTCATCGGGCTGGTATCGGGTGTCTCGATGGCCGGGCGCTTCGACCCGCAGTCACAGCGCATGCAGCCGAGCTGGGTCGTCTACCAGCAGGCACAGCAACTGTTTGAGATACGCAACCTCGGCACATCGTTTGAAGTCGTACCCGACGATGTCGGCGTGCTGTGGATCGTGCAGCCAAAAGGTCTGTCGAACACGACCCAGTATGCAATCGATCAATTCGTGATGCAGGGTGGCAAGGCACTGATATTTGTTGACCCGGTCGCCGCCATTGATGCAGCAACCGCCGAGGGAATGCCCCAGGGCATGTCGCCCATCGGTCAGGCATCTGACCTGCCGCTGCTGTTCGACGGCTGGGGAATTGAGTTTAGTACGAAGGAGGTCGTCGCAGACGCGCAGCTTGCGCTCGCCATCAACACCGGCTTCAGCAACCGTCCTTCACGACACTATGGCTATTCC
>DDIP01000238.1:2078-4569 GCA_002338605.1 Proteobacteria bacterium UBA1847
TTACCGCCGATCAAATGAACAGCAGCGACATCGTCACGGCTGAACTTGGCGCCATCAATGCAGCCATGGCAGGTCGATTGAAGCTGGCCGAGGGCAGCGAAGCGACATTCGAGCCGCTGCTGACGTCGAGCCCGGCGTCCCGAACCATGTCGGCCGAGCGGTTTTCTTTTCTGCCGGACCCGAGCACATTGCAGGATGGGTTCGTGCCGGGCGGTGAACCCCTCGTTGTAGCGGCCCGAATCAGCGGCACCCTGCCCAGCGCGTTCCCGGACGGTAATCCCTCAATGTCGGCCGGGAGCGAAGACGAGTCAGACGACGATGTACCGTCGGAGTTCTTAAGCGAGTCTGCCGAGCCCGCAAACCTGATCGTCGTCGCCGATGTCGATTTGTTGAGTGACGCAATGTGGGTCCAGGTGCAGAGCTTCTTCGGCCAGCAGATTGCCAATTCCTTCGCGAGTAATGGCGCGTTCGTCATCAATGCCCTCGAAAGTCTGACGGGCAGCACGGACCTGATCACGGTTCGCAGCCGCGGCAGCTTTTCGCGGCCGTTCAGCAAAGTCGAAGAACTTCGCGCGAACGCGGAAGCCCGCTTTCGTGAAACCGAGCAACGCCTGCAGCAGGAGCTTGCCGAGACCGAGCGGCGCCTCGGCGAGTTGCAG
Organism: Proteobacteria bacterium UBA1847; assembly: GCA_002338605.1. Taxonomy (GTDB): domain Bacteria; phylum Pseudomonadota; class Gammaproteobacteria; order Steroidobacterales; family Woeseiaceae; genus UBA1847. The sequence goes on from DDIP01000238.1 coordinate 2,738, forward strand.
TCATCCCGTGAGGACACCGGCAGCCTTCTGCTGACAGCGGAACAGCAGGCCGAGATCGACCGCTTCGTGGACCAGCGCGCATCGATCCGCAAGGAGTTGCGAGCCGTGCAACGGGGACTGGATGAGGATATCGAGAACCTGGGTACCTGGTTGAAAATCATCAATATCGGACTTGTTCCATTACTGCTGACACTGGCCGTGTTATTCGTGCTGTGGCGGCGCCGGCAAAGGGAGCAGGCATGACCAGGAAGACGATCAGGGTTCTCGTGGCCGTTGTCCTGGCGCTGGTCCTGCTCATTGCCATTGTCGAGCGTACCGATGACATCAGCCCGACGACCGAGGGTCGTGCCCTGCTACCGGAGCTTGCGAGGCATGCGAACGCGATACAGCAGATTCACATCAATACTGCCGATAACGATCCCCTGACGTTGCGACAGGAATCAGGCACCTGGGTGAACAGTGCCCGCGACGACTACGTCGTTGACATTGGCAAGTTGCGGCCGCTCATCGTCGCTTTGGCAGAAGCGCGGATTGTTGAGGAAAAGACTTCGAATCCCGAGCGCTACGAAAAACTGGGTGTCGATGACCCTGAGGACGGCGGCAGCGGCACGAAGATAATTATCGAGGGCGAAAGTTTTTCGTACGCGATCATCCTCGGCGAGTCCGCACAGGGAAACCACCGTTACGCTCGACTGGCCGATGAAGAGACCAGTTATCTCGTTGACCGCAACCCGGTCGTTCCAGCGACGGCCAGCGACTGGTTGCTGACCGACATTCTCGACATCGACGCAAAGCAGGTACGGAGCGTCACGATCACACACGGCGATGGCGAGACCATAGCCATCGCAAAAGAGACCGAGGACCAGACCGATTTCACGGTGCTTGATATTCCGGAAGGACGTGAACTCAATTACCCAACCGTCGCCAACGGTATCGCGGCGGCTTTGAGTGCGCTCAGGTTTGATGATGTCAAGAAAGCCGTCGACAGCCCTGTCGAAACATCGGTCGAATTCGAAACCTGGACCGGCCTTCAAATATCCGCCGAGGTCAGCACCGGGGACGACGAGACATGGGTAAGGTTTACTGCAGCCGGTGAGCCTGACGAAGCGCTCACCGGCATCAGCGAAACACTGCCGGACTGGCAGTACCGCTTACCCGAATACAAAACGAACCTGCTTACACGGCGCTGGGCCGACATCCTCAAGTCGGCGGGTACCGACTGAGCGACAGCTTCCGTGCCGACGTACCATCACCTAGCGAATCTTGTAACTCACTTGCACCTGCACGTTAGTACTGAACCGCCGCGAGGATCGTGTTGCTGTTCCGGCCAGGCACTGTGGTTCGCCGTCTGGATATCGGCCGCTTCGATGCCTTCTTGTTCCAACGCGGCCATGATGCGCTCGATGATCGCCTGATTTTGTTCCGTGTCGATACCGTCGCCCCGGTCGGCCCAGGAAGTATGCCCGTGTGTACTCTCATAAGGTGCTCCCTGGCATGGGAGTGATGGTTGGCTGGAGTTCTTCTTATTCTTCGTCGAGTGCATCATCGACACAGTCGACCAGATCCGCGCCGCTCAAGCCCTTGCACCCCGGCGCCATGCCTTCGTCAACCATGCGCTGGTACATCTGCAATTCCACAGGAGAGTATTCTTCGTCCTCGTCCATTTCCTCTTCGTCATCTGCCAGGTCACCGAGGTCTACGCCGAGACCTTTGAGCATCTCATTCTGCCCTTGCATCATGGCCTGACCGGCTTTCAATTGCTGCGCGCCATATTCCTCGGCCTGTTTTTCGCGTTCAGCATTGACGCGCGCCCGCTCTGCATCAGCCGCCTC
>DDIP01000238.1:4672-5551 GCA_002338605.1 Proteobacteria bacterium UBA1847
ATCAGCCGCCTCGCGATCAGCGGCCTGCCGGTCACTCTCCAGACTATTTTGGCGAGACTGCTCTCGATCTGCCTTGCAACGCTCAACAAGAGCGCGATCGTAGCGATCAAATACGGCGACATCCGACAGGCTCTTGGCGTCGATGCCCCATTCCTGCAACTCGCTGCGTCTCTCCGCGGCTACCTGTTTGCACTCACTACGATATGGCTCTGCGCTGTCGCGCTGAGAGAGGGCTTCTGGACAACCGCTGTACCTGTCAGAACCCAGAATTTCGCAGGTGTCTACCTGCGCCCATGCAGTCGCGCCGCCCAGTACCAAGCCTGCACCAACGAGCCAGCTGAAACCTGATGCTTGGAATTTCATAGAATGACCTCATTTGCGAAAGACTCCGCGCCGTCATCCGGTTGGATGACGCTGCGCGCAACAAACACACACAAGGAATGGTGAAAGGCGATGCCCCGACAGGACAGACAGCTTTGCCCCTCCTTGGAACCCGCGATGACCTGGTCCGCCCCGGCACGTTCTTGTTCCTCCAGATCGGCCGCGAGATGACTCGATTCGCGCCGCCGAGATTACCTCAGCGCCCTGTCTTTGAAAATAGGTGTCGGACGCAGTGGTTGCAGGTCAAATCCACGCCCACTTATGTTGTTCTTTATCCAGTGGTTGATGCGTACTTCAAACCCTGAAGAACTGATATCCAGGCCCATCGTTTACCTCGCCATCGGCGGCAACGTCTTGTCCCAGTCCTGCGACCTGTATTTTTTCAGTATCTGTATGGTGTCCTCGAGCGGGATCGCTTCGAGGCGACCGCGACTGCTCTCCACCGTTGTCGCTTTCAGGATCGCGTTGTAGATGGCCTCCTCGGTCGCCTCGGCGGTG
>DDIP01000238.1:5679-17453 GCA_002338605.1 Proteobacteria bacterium UBA1847
CCGGCGACATCGATTCATTGACCAGCTGCGGAATCGTAACCGGCTCCCGGTTGCTCCGCGGCCGGCGCACCGCCTGGTGGGTTGAGAACGCGATCACGTAGTCGCCTGAGCCATTGTGGGCGAACGACCCGGTGCGCCCGAGCCCCATAACTGCGCGCATCGCGAGTCGGTCGAGGCTCCTCGCGTTCAACGGTGCATCGGTAGCGACCACGATCATGATCGATCCGTCCTCGCGGTCATCCGTTCGTGCACTGGCTTCAAGCTCATCGCGGTAAGCGTAGTTGCCGAGCTCGCGACCGACAGGTGCACCGTTCATCGACAGCGTGCCGCCGAAGTTGGTCTGCACCAGCACGCCGACGGTGTAGCCGCCAAGCTCTGAAGGGAGCACGCGGGAACTCGTGCCGATGCCGCCCTTCCAGGCGAAGGCCTGCGTACCTGTTCCGGCGCCAACACTGCCCTCTGCCACCGGACCAGTCGTGGCGTTCTTGAGCGCCGCGTAGACCTCCGTCTTGCCAACCGGGTCCGCCCACATGTTGTTGACACGCGCATCATTGGTCTCGCCGACAACCGGGTTCAGGGTGTGCTCACCCATACCCGGCTGCTCGTACATCCAGTCCTTGAGCGCATTGGCCGCACTCCAGACACACAGGGTGCAGGTCAGCAGTATCGGCGTCTCGATCTCGCCGAACTCGCGCACCTGCGTCTCGCCGATCAGCTTGCCGTAGCCATTGCCGACATGGATCCAGGCCGGTACCGGATGCGTGTACAGATTACCGGGGCCCGGGATAATCGCCGTGACGCCCGTACGGATGTCATCCCCCTCGATGCGGGTCGCGTGCCCGACCCGCACGTGCTCGACGTCGCTGATTGCGTTAAGCGGGCCCGGTTCGAAGGTGCCGACGACCAGCCCAATGTCGCGAGCCCGCGGCCGTTCATCGCTCCCGGCCACGGCACCCGGGTGGAGAAGGAGACAGAAAAAGAGCACGAAGACTGACCGGTTGAACATCATCGTAGGATTTCCTGCGGTTAGTGGAGTATTCCGAGGATGGCATACTGGGCTGCGAAGTCTAGCGCTGGCATGAGGTGAACCCAGCCAGGACATCGAACAGGCTGGCAACATCATCAACAAATCGTATCAAGGCGGCCAGGTGCTCATTTCTGGCGTATATTATGGAATCTCCGCCGCGACGGAGCCTGTTCCCGGGTAATAATGTCCCCATAACAAAAAGCAAAAAACCGCCAGTATGGAATCAGCCCACAGACCGTTAAGTAGCAAAGCCTTCGGTGAACACGCCGACCCGCGACTCATCATTGCCTACGGCGCCTACCTCGCCGCACGCCATCATTTGGACGCCATGCTCGATCACCCCGGCGGCTGCATGTTGCTATCAGGCCCACGAGGGTCCGGCAAGACCACCACCGTCGTGGAACACGCCGCGTGGGTCGGACGTGATATTCCTGTTGCCGTCATCGATGGCACGGATCTTTCACCGCGGCAACTCGTGGACAGCATGCTGGCACAGTTCCGCGTTAAGCATCGTGATTTAACTGACGAAAAATTGCTGGGCGTCCTCGGCCGGTTTCTCGCCGAGATGACCGGCAAAGACCGCGTGCCATTGCTTTGCATTGACAATTTCGAGCGGACGACCGCCAGCACAAGAACACTCCTGAACTGGCTGGCCGCGCTCGAGGAGCACTCCCGATATTCATTGCGGTTTGTTATTGCCGGCACCACGGATTTTTCCGCGTCGTTACGCGAACACAGTTTGCGAAACCTCGCGCAACGCAGGCCGACGACCTGGTCGATGAATCCACTCGACTCGCAGGAAGCCCTCCTGTACCTGCGCACCAAATGGCTCGCGGTGAATGGCGGCGACAACATAGACGCGGTTTTTCCGGCTGACGTCTGCGCGCGACTTCATGCCGCGTCGAAAGGCTGGCCCGGCAGCCTGAACGAACTCGCGATCCGTGAGGCCGAGCATTATGAGCGACGGGCGCCGACAGCACCGCGCGTTGTGCTCACTCGTGACGGTAAGACGCTGCGTATAATTTCGATGCCACCCGGAAACTATGTCGTCGGTCGCAGCAAGCTGTCCGATATCCAGGTCGACGACCGATTCGTCAGCAACAACCACGCACTTTTGCAGGTCTATCGCAACGCGGTACTCCTGGTCGACCTGAACAGCACCAACGGCACCACCGTGAATTCGATTCAGGTCCGTACCAAGATCCTGCGCAACGACGACGTCATCTCCCTTGGCCATCACCGGCTGAAAGTCGAAAACACGCCCGCGTACACCGCCGAGGTCGAGCAGCAAATCGATATCGCGGAAACACAGACCCTGAAACAGCTTGATGATATTCGGCGCGCGCGGGCGCGTCACACGATTGCGGCTTTGAAGCACAAGTAGGCGCTGGCGGAAGCGATGGCGTATCCATTGACCACGTCGATACTCAAAACCAGAATTCATCGCTTGCAGTATCTGTAATTGAGACTAATCTCGAAGCAGGGTCCGATGCGGGATGGAAGGTGGCAGGACGTTCGGTGCCACGCTCGCGGACTACTTGTGAGCCCGTTGGCGGAGCAACTCGTCAGGAACGAATCCAGTGATTCTCATCAAACGCTGCTATGAAGCCCGCGCACGCGGCGACGGTCGACGCATTTTCGTTGAGCGTCTCTGGCCGAGAGGGATGAAAAAGGAAGACCTTCACGCGGATACATGGATGAAAGAAATTGCTCCCAGCACGGAGCTGCGCCAATGGTTTGGTCATGACGTCGACCGCTGGGATGCGTTCAAACAGCGCTACGAGAAGGAATTGAGTGCAAACCGGGATGCACTGGCACCGATTCTCGATGCCAGCGAGCGCGGCACGGTTACCCTGCTCTACAGCGCACGTGACATAGAGCACAACAGCGCGCGGGTCCTGCGCGACTATCTCATCAAACTACAGCATCGTCGGCCCGCATCAAGAGCGACACCAACAAAACACTCGAAGAAGTCTCGCAGTGAGTGATCTTGCTGCGGACGGGATTCATTCATGCTGCACCGCGCAATAACTGGTGAACCCGCTTGTGGTGAAGTCATGTGAACGCTCCCGGCTGGCCAGGAATAGAACCACGCTGGACGACAAGCGCCAAGAGCGGTGTCGGAACGTCAACAACGACGGCGAGTCGCGTCTGGTTCACACTGTCTCATGGCATATTGAACGAAGTTTACTACCCGTCACTTGATACCGCGGCAATGCGGGACCTGGGATTACTGATTGCCGGACCTCGCGAATTTTTTTCCGAGGAAAAGCGCGATACGAGCCATCGCACAGAAATGCTCGAGCCTGGCGTGCCCGCCTATCGGCTGATCAACCGGTGCAACCAGGGCCGATACGAAATCAGCAAGATCGTCATTGCCGATACCAGGCGTGACGTAGTCCTGCAGAAAATCCATTTCAGTGCGCTGATGGGCACTCTCGATGACTATCGGCTCTATGCGTTGGTGGCACCGCACCTGAAAAATTGCGGCCGCTGCAACAACGGCTGGTGGGGACACTACAAAGGGGTGCCGATGCTGTTTGCAGAACGCAGCAATTTGGCACTGGCGCTTGGGTGTTCTGCCGCGTTCGAACACATGAGCTGCGGGTACGTCGGTATCAGCGACGGCTGGCAGGATCTTCACGAGCACGCGGCCATGAAGTGGCATTACAGGCGTGCGAATGAAGGCAATATCGCGCTGACCGGTGAGATCAATCCATCGCGCTGTAACGGTGAATTCGTACTGGCACTCGGTTTTGGTCGCACGCACCAGGAAGCCGGGCAAAAGGTCCGCGCGGCACTCATTGCCGACTTTGACCAGAGTAAGGAATTGTTCGTTCACGGCTGGCAAGCATTTCAATCTCGCTGCAAGGATCACGCCTGCCCCGGCGATGAGCACTTGAACATCTATCGCGTCAGCACCAGCGTGCTGAAAACTCACGAATCCAAACAGTTCGCTGGCGCAATGATTGCCAGCCTTTCAATACCGTGGGGCAACACGAAAGGCGACCAGGACCTGGGTGGATACCACCTGGTGTGGCCACGCGACCTCGTTGAAACGGCCGGCGGACTGCTTGCATCCGGAGATGTCGAGGGTGCCCGCCGAACGCTTCTCTACCTGATGAGCACGCAGGAATCGGACGGTCATTGGTTGCAGAACATGTGGCTCAACGGCGATGGCTACTGGTCCGGTGTTCAATCCGATGAAACGGCGTTTTTCGTCCTGCTTGCCGACGCGCTCCGACGTTCGGGTGAACTTGAGTCAATTGATCCGTATTCGGCGATCCGACAGGCCTGCGAATTTCTTGTTCGAAAGGGGCCTGCCACCGAACAGGACAGATGGGAGGAAAATTCGGGTTACTCGTGCTTCACACTGGCGGTCGAAATTGTCGCCTTGCTGGCCGCGGCGGACTTCGCTGACAAGCATCACGATCAGGCCATCGCACGCTATCTTCGCGAGACTGCCGACTCCTGGAACACACTCATCGACGAGCTGACTTATGCGACGGGCACCCGGTTGGCTCAACAAGTCGGCGTTGACGGCTACTACGTTCGTATTGCGCCGCCGGAATTCCTGCCCGGCGATGACCTGGCACAAGCATCGATACGCATTCGGAATGTGCCGGACGGCGACGCTATGAAACAGGCAGTCGAAGTTGTGAGCCCCGATGCTCTGGCGCTGGTCCGATTTGGCTTGCGTGCCGCCAGCGACCCGCGAATTCAGAATACGATCAAGGTGATCGATGCCACATTAAAGACTGAAACGGCGACCGGACCGGGCTGGCATCGATACAACCACGATGGTTACGGTGAACACGCCGATGGCAGCGCATTCGACGGCACCGGTATTGGACGGGCGTGGCCGTTGCTCGCCGGTGAACGAGCACATTTTGAACTGGCCGCCGGCAATCGGGCGGCGGCGGTCGATCTGCTTGAAGTCATGGTTGCACAAACCGGTGACGGTGCCATGCTTCCTGAACAAATCTGGGATGCGAACGATATTCCGAAGTACGGGCTCTACAACGGACATCCTTCGGGTTCCGCCATGCCGCTGGTTTGGGCACATGCGGAATGCATCAAGCTGATTCGCTCGCTTGCGGACGGCTGTGTTTTCGACATGCCGCCACAGCCGGTGCAGCGTTACCAGGTTCAAAAGGCGCCAACCGCGTTCCCCACCTGGCGATTCGATTTTCAACGCCGGGCTATACCCGTGAGATCGCAATTGAGGCTCGAGCTGCTGGCACCCGCCACAGTTCGGTGGAGCAGCGATGATTGGGTTACTCTGCGTGATACCAGCACCAAGGACTCCGGACTCGGTGTGCATTTTGCAAATTTGCCGACGGGTCGTTTGGCTGCCGGTCGACGGGTTCGATTTACCTTTTACTGGCCGCAAGCAGGTCGATGGGAAGGTCGTGACTTTGAAATCCGTATCGGCAACTAGCCCGGTTCAATCAGAGACCAGCAATGTGCTGTTCCGGCAAGGGTCCGTAGAAAGGCAAACCATTGATAGAGGGTGAGAAATGCAACTTGGGATGATTGGACTGGGTCGAATGGGTTCGAACATGGTGCTGCGATTGATGCAGGACGGACACGAATGTGTCGTGTTCGATGTCGATCAGGCATCCGTCGCGGCGTTACACGACAAAGGCGCCACGGGGGCCAGTTCGCTGGCCGACTTGATCGCCGGTCTCGAACGACCACGCGCCATCTGGTTGATGATTCCGGCAGCCCTGGTTGACGACGTCATTGCAGACCTGGCCGGCCAACTCGATGCCGACGATATCATCATTGACGGCGGAAACTCTTATTACCGCGACGATATTCGACGAGCGAAGTCATTGCGTGAGCGGGGCATTCATTACATAGACGTGGGTACCAGCGGCGGCGTGTACGGGCTTGAGCGTGGCTATTGCCAGATGATTGGCGGGGAGCATGCAATTGTACAAGCGCTGAACCCGATTTTTGCGAGCCTTGCTCCCAGGCATGACGCTGCAGCACCAACACCGGATCGCCACAAAAAAGGCACTGCCGAGCATGGCTACCTGCATTGCGGCGCGCACGGTGCCGGTCATTTCGTAAAAATGGTTCACAACGGCATTGAGTATGGAATGATGGCGGCATATGCGGAGGGCTTTGACTTACTCAAGCGGGCCAACATCGGAAAAGATACGCACGACGTAGATGCGGAAACCAGCCCGTTACGTGATCCGGAGTTCTATAACTACGATTTCGACCTGGGCGAAATTGCCGAGGTCTGGCGACGTGGAAGCGTCATCAGCTCCTGGCTGCTTGATCTCATCGCGCACGCACTGCTCGCCGATACGAATTTGGAACAATTCAGTGGTCAAGTTTCGGATTCTGGCGAGGGCCGCTGGACGATTCTTGCCGCGATCGAGGCCGGGGTGCCGGCACCGGTATTGAGTTCGGCGCTTTTTTCACGGTTCGATTCGCGTAATTCGGGCGCATTTGCCAATCGCCTGTTGTCGGCGTTGCGGCACGAGTTCGGCGGCCACGTTGAAAAAGAGTGACCTGAAAACGAATAAGAATCCGAATCCTGCTGTCGACGCCCTCGTTTTGTTCGGAGCAACGGGCGATCTTGCCTTCAAAAAACTTTTTCCCGCCCTCGCCCGCCTTGCGCTCCGAAATCAGCTTCCAGCGTCGGTCATTGGCCTGGGTCGTCAGGACTGGACGCTGGACCGATTCAAGGACCGCATTAAAGACAGTCTGCGTACGCACGGTGAGGGCGTGGAACAGACGGGCCTGCAAGAACTGCTCAAGTTCGTTTCTTATGTCAGCGGCGATTACAACGACGATTCGACATTTTCGAAATTGCGAACTGCGCTTGGAACCGCACGCCGTCCGATTTTTTATCTCGCTATTCCTCCCGGACTTTTTGCGACCGTAGTCGGCAACTTGCAACAATCTGGCTGCGCCGCCGGTGCGCGCGTAATTGTCGAAAAGCCCTTTGGACGGGACCTTGCGTCCGCTCGCAAACTCAATGCCGAACTCCGACGCGTCTTCTCAGATCGCGCAATATTTCGTATCGACCACTACCTGGGCAAGGAACCGGTGCAAAATTTGCTTTATTTTCGATTTGCGAATGCGTTTCTTGAGCCCGTGTGGAATCGCAACTACGTTCAAAGCATTAAAATTACGATGGCTGAAGATTTCGGCGTTGGCAGCCGCGGTGGTTTCTATGAGGAGGTCGGTGCAATCCGCGACGTCGTGCAGAATCATTTGTTGCAGGTTGTCAGCCTGCTTACCATGGAACCGCCCAGCCGGCACTCCATTGATGCCGTTCGGGACGAGAAAGCCAAGATCCTGAATGCCATTACACCGCTGGATCGACACTCGGTCATCCGCGGTCAGTACACGGGGTATCGAGAAGAAGACGGAGTTGACCCAGGATCCAGGGTGGAAACGTTCGCCGCGATGCAACTGGACATCGATTCGTGGCGCTGGGCAGGTGTACCGATTTACATTCGAACCGGAAAGCGACTGCCGGTCACGATCGCCGAAGTAACTGTCAAGTTCAAACTGCCGCCGCAGAACGTATTTGGTGAAGTGGGCGTATCTGCGAACAATCAATTGCGCTTCCGGCTGACGCCGGACGTCGGGATCACCCTGGTTACTCGGGCAAAATCGCCCGGCGACGCCATGGTCGGCGAAGCGCTGGAGTTGTCCATTGCCAGCGCCGAAGCGAAACACATCATGACGCCGTACGAACGGCTGCTGCAAGAAGCAATTGAGGGCGATCAGACATTGTTCGCGCGCGAAGACGGCATTGAGGCTGCATGGGCCATCATCGATCCTGTCATTGGTGAGGATAGGGAAGTCGAGTCATACGCCCAGGGTAGCTGGGGTCCGTCATCCGCGGCGCGGGTGGGCCCGATCGACGGCTGGTACAACCCGATTGTGGGGCGGAACTAGAACATACCGTGGCATTCCGTGCACCTGTTTTTGGTCGGTGAGTGCGCCGGCATGCATTGGAAGTGTCGATACCCAGGTTCGATTTTTATCGTTTGCCTGATTTTTTGCCAGTGCTTCGGTGCCTGGGCGCACAATAAATACGGTCCGATTTGAGCCTCTGGGTGCCGTCATCAGCCGATAATCGGTGCAGGTGGCAACGCGGGCTTTCGGCGCGCAGGTCGACAACCCGCGAGCGCTGCTGTTTGGATCGGATTAATCAATACCAGGCGCCGAGATTATTCGCCAGTCGCAGGCACGGTGTCAGGTATCGTAAGCAAACCCAGTCTACTCGAATTCCAGATCCGGCCCGGTCGGACTGAGGACCGCTGAATGGTGCGCGGCATAAGCGTGGTGTCGGTCGGGCTTCGATTCATAGAATACCGAATTTTTCATTGGCCTGTGCATTTGAAGATTGCAACGTCTAAACCTGTCGATACCAACAAGCAGATCCCAAAATCTGCCGATTGGGATACCGTGAGCGCATGGCGCAAAAATCGGCGGCAGCATCTGCTCACCAAACGAATCAGCTTGAGTCATCGACACAAGAACCGGGTCAGAGATCAGATCGTCGAAATTCTGCGCCAGCAGATTGCACCGCCTGACGGGGCCCGCATTGGATTCTACTGGCCAATGAATGGCGAGATCGATCTGCGCCGGCTGATTCGGGATTTGGTGTCAAAGGGCGCGCAAGCTGCATTGCCCGTCATCATCAGCAAGACTCAGCCAATGGAGTTCTGGGAGTGGGACCCCAAGAAAAAACTCTATAATCGGGGCTTGTGGGGTATCCCTGCTCCGGCGGAACGCAAGCATGTCCGCCTGACGGTCATGTTGGTACCGTTGCTCGGATTTGACGCTCACGGTCACCGCCTGGGTCACGGTGGTGGATATTACGACCGTACCTTGGCAACGATCCAGCCCAAGACGCTGACGATCGGTGTCGGTTACGATTTCGGGCGCCTGGCGACTATCCATCCGCAGCCTTGCGATGTGCCGCTGGACGCGATTGTCACGGAAATCGGCATCACCCGGTTTAACGGTAACGGATAGCGACGCAGGTAATCATGTTCGCCCATTCAATCCTAGTGCGGAACAATCTTTTGCAACGACTTCGACTAAGGGTGATGATACCCGGATCCCAGAGTTACGTTGTGCGGGGTTTTGAGTATGGACACAGAACTGGCACGAACTTTCCTGACAGTGGTTAGCACGGGTAATTTCGTCACCGCGGCCGAACGCCTGTTCATCACCCAGTCAACGGTAAGCTCGAGAATCCAGTCACTCGAAGACCAGCTCGGGTGCCGGCTATTTGTCCGCAACAAGGCCGGTACAACTCTGACACCGAGTGGCCACCAATTTCAGAAGCATGCCGTCACTCTGATGCGTACCGTCGAACAGGCGCGCCACGACGTCGGCATTCCTCAGGGCTTTCGCGCTTCACTGACAATCGGCGGCCGTATCGGAATCTGGGAAGAAATCTTGCTGCGCTGGTTACCAATCATGCGGGCAGCTGAACCCGATATCGCAATTCACGCCGAAGTCGGCTTTGAAAATGATCTCATGTCGGGCCTGGTGGATGGCCACATTGATATTGCGGCCATGTATACGCCGCAAAGTCGACCTGGTCTGACTGTCGAGCCCTTGTTTGAGGATGACCTTGTGCTGGTGTACACCGAAGCGAGTGATGGTGGTTACACGATGAATTCGGATTACCTGTATGTCGACTGGGGACCCGAGTTCCGGGGACGTCACAGTGCGAGTTTTCCGGATTTCACCGCATCAGGCCTGACGACCAATATTGGCTCCCTGGGATTGCAGCACATACTCAGCTGTGGCGGCTCCGGGTACTTTCCACAGCGCCTCGTCGCGGCGCATTTGACGGCGGGCACTTTATTCCAGGCCGCTGATTCGCCGACTTTCAAGTTACCGGCCTATATCGTTTATCCGACAGAGCACGATCCGGCGGTGTTCCGTACCGCCCTCGCACAGATTCGTGATATCGCGGTCGACGTCGCCTCGACCTAAGCGTTTCTCGTGCCGGCACCAACCGTTGCTGCGGCGTGACCAGGCTTTTTTGTATTGAAATATCCGATTTTAACGGCCGTTTTTTATCGTTTGTCTTATGACGAAACGATGCCTAAGCTTTACACATTCAAGTTAAACGTTCACTCAAACCGACCTATTCCCGGAGCGGACCTACATGACTATTACTTTGCCGCCCCTGCCGTATCCGACAGGTGCCCTGGAACCGCATATCTCCCGATCTACGATTGAGCATCATTACGGTCAGCACCATGCCGCCTACGTTGCGCGTACCAACGAACTTCTCGCCAAGTCAAAATCGGCGGATCGCAGCCTGCTTGAGATTATGCGGGCTTCGCATATCAGTGGCGAAAATGCGTTGTTCAACGTCGCCGCACAGGCATGGAACCACGAGTTCTACTGGAATTCGATGCATCCGGACAGCGGGGGATTGCCAAGCGGAGCCATCGCTGCATTGATCGACAAGGACTTCGGCAATTACCAATCGTTTGCCAGCGAGCTGCGCATGTCGGCAATGGGGCAATTTGGCAGCGGCTGGGTCTGGGTCGTTCTGAATGGTGCCCGCCTTGATATTGTCCGGTCAGCCAATGCCGATAACCCGATTGTGTATGGCCTTGTCCCACTGTTGACCATCGACGTCTGGGAGCATGCGTATTACCTGGATTACCAGCACCAACGTGCCCGCTACCTGACCGACGTGATTGAACACCTCCTCAACTGGGACTTCGCGAACAGCAATATCAAAGCGGCTGATAATCCAACGGTAGCCCGCAGCGCTGGCCGCAACACTACGCGAGATCAACGTTCGACCGCCATGGCCGGTTGAAATGATTTCAATGAAAGCCTTAAGAGAATCGCGATTGTCACAACCGAGCAAGGTTCACCACTCTCTGGAACTCGTCACGCCGAAGTTCGCCACGCTTTTGTTTTGCCCGTTGTTCATTCAGGCCCCAACTCCCCCCCGAAGGCCTCTTTGACATTGCAGCAACCCGGTGTGGCGAGTTCCTTTTTGGCAACTCCGGTTAAGCAGGCCCGATCTGCAGCAACGATGCGTGCCAGTGGTGCCTGTGCTCATTCCAGGCTTGCTCTTTAATCGATCCGGGACCTGCTCAAGGCCTGGTTCGTAGATCGCATTCGAGGATTCTTCAATGACAACTTCCTGCAAATACCTGATCATCGGCGGCGGCATGGCTGCCGACTCCGCTGCGCGCGGCATCCGCGATCTGGACAAGACCGGAACGATCACGATGCTAAGCGCCGATCAGTATGAACCCTATGACCGCCCGCCGCTTTCAAAAAAACTGTGGACCGGCAAGCCGCTCGATTCGATCTGGCGCGGTAGCGAAGATAGTGGAATTGAGGTGTCATCTACTTCCGCGACCTAACCGACTATGAACACGTGCGGGAAGTGGTCGATCAAGTCTAGCCAGAAGTGGCAAATTTAGGGCAAGCAATTCTCGTCGTTCAAATATGCCGGGATCGGCGACTGCCCTTCTCTGGTTTGCACCATTGGTGCGAACGGTTGGTGGGAGTTCTCTTCCCGGAAGTGATACGTCGCGACACGTGCCGCGGAAGCAGCGGTGCGTGTCCCGGGCACGATCCGTGCCCTCTAGCAACTCGCCGGTGCGAACACGCCGTGGTACCTCGTCAAATGGGCACGGGGCTTTGGCACCAGCGCGACGAGTCGCGCAATAAAGTCCTCGGGCTCGAAGATCACGTGCGTGGTGCCGTCGCGATA
>DDIP01000238.1:17549-18121 GCA_002338605.1 Proteobacteria bacterium UBA1847
CGTGCGTGGTGCCGTCGCGATAGCAGTACAGAATCGTGGCGAAATCGCCGATCTGCTCGGACTTAGCGAGGAGACCGTTTGCCGGCAAATGGCCAAGCTGAAGCGTCGCGGCGTGCTGTACGCACCGCGTGGAAGGACCGAGATTCTCGATTGGGAGCAGCTCAACGCCGTCGCCAACGAAGCCTGACTCTCGGGAACGCGAGAGAACCGGAGTGGTAGTTCGAGGGTGGCCACCAACCGTGGTGGCCACCCGTCGTTCGAACCACACCCGCGTTCGGCTACAGCCCGGTGTTGAGATTGAGTCCATCCACCAAGACCGGAGACAGGCGGGTCGTATCGGTACCGTCACCAACCTGGCCACGATTGTTATATCCCCAGGCCCAGACCTCGCCGTTCGATTTCAGGGCTACGGCGTGGTTCTCGCCGCCGCAAGCCATCTCCACGACATCGGTCATGCCCGGTACTGGGTTCGGCGTGTCCGTACGCGAGCTCACCCCGGGATCGCCAAGCGATCCGTTCCAGTTTTGACCCCAGGCGTAGCCGACACCGGCCTCCGTCCAGCCGACCGAGAA
>DDIP01000093.1:0-7076 GCA_002338605.1 Proteobacteria bacterium UBA1847
TGGCGCCGCAACCCGAGCTGCTACCGCCACCTGACGTTGTCGTCGAGCCGGAGGTCGTCGCTCCGGTTGAAGTCGAGACCCCGCCACCGGTTGAAGTCGTGCCGGAACCGATCGTGGTGCCGCCACCGCCGAAGTTGCCGCCCGTCGCGATCGTTGTCAGCTCCAGTCAGCCGGCATTTCTTGATGTTGCAAAGGCGCTTAGCGAGCAGCTCAGCGATTCGAGAATTTTTGATCTCAGCGACAACAGGCAGCCCCCGGTGGCGGTACTTAGAAACATCAACGATTCCGATCCCGCTGCTGTTGTTGCTATTGGCTTGCGTGCCGCGCAGTCCTCCGTGGCGATGGCGAAATCGCCGGTCGTGTTCAGCCAGGTTTTCAATTATCGTGACCACGGTCTGCTGACGGACAACAGTCGAGGTGTATCGCCATTGGCGCCGTTCGATGCACAGCTCGCGGCCTGGATCGACATCGATCCCAGTATCAAACGCGTCGGCGTCATCATCGGTGAAGGCCATGAGGACCTGGTCGCCGAGGCTGAAGTCGCGGCTGCAAAGCACGAGCTTGAGTTGCATCTACGAGTTGCCAACTCCGATCAGGAAGCGCTTTATATCTTCAGGCGCATGGCACAGGATATCGATGGCTTCTGGCTGATACCGGATAACCGGATCTTAAGTGCCCGGTCGCTGCGCGAGATTCTCAGCATCGCGAAGCGCAGCCAGATCGCGGTCGCGGTTCCCAATGAATCCATGCTTGCCCTGGGGGCGACGGTCAGTATCGAAACGCAGCCCGAAGACATCGCGGCAACCATCGCCAGGATTCTCTGGAAGATTCATTCAGACGGGCTACAGGCAATCCCACCAATCAGTCCTTTATCGGCGGTTCGGGTGGTGACCCGATGAAGTCGCGTATTGGCACTCTGCTTGCGAATATCGCAAAGCGATTCTCCGGCCTGTACTCCGATTCGAGCAGCGGCAAACGGGCGCTCGTGCACGAAATTCTATCCATCCAGGTCTTTAGCGCGACGCTGGTCGGGTTCCTGGCCATCGCAAGTCTTTACTGGGGCGGACAATGGATTCTGCAGGACAATTACAGCCGTTGGGCGCTGCAATGGACGGATCAGCTCAACGAACTGGGATCGCCGCTCTACCTCGCTGAAGATCAGGAAATCCGTATCAGTCTCGATAACTTCGTGTCGCGCTATCCCGAGATCGACCAGGTCGTGTACTACGCCAATGATGGCAGTGTGCTGCACGCGGTCGATACGGAAGATGATCCTGATCCCGTTAAGGTCCTTTCGGAAGATCAGCTGCGCGACGCCATCGCGGTCGTCGGGGCCAACGAGCCCTACCTGATGACCGGTGGTTTCCTCGATCCCCGGCAATTCAACATCCTCGCGCCGGTCTGGGTCGAGTCGATTCCCGATGACGGTCTGTTCGGCTTCGACCCGATCAACACCGAGATCGAAACAAAGACGGAACTGCTGGGATTTGTAAACATGAAACTCGACTTTGTGATGTTTCATGATCGCCTGCTATCGAACATCAGGACTGCCGTTTTCATCCTGCTGGGACTGCTGCTGCTGTTCGCAATCTATGGTCGCTACGCGTTGCGCAAGGCGTTGGCATCTTTCGCCGACCTGCAATTGCCAATTCAGGAGCTCGCAAAGGGGAACCTCGACGTCAAGTTCGAGCCATCCCAGCACCGCGAGATCTCCGATATTGTCGAGGCATTGGAAACGACCGCGACTGCCTTGAGCGAACGAGATGCGCAACTGCGCGAGCTCGCAAATCATGACAGCCTGACCGGCCTGTACAATCGGCGCCGCTTTGTCGAGGTTCTCCGGTCCGAGGTCCTTGAAGTGATGTGCAAGAATCGGTCGAGTGCTCTGTTCTTTATCGATCTCGATCAATTCAAATACATCAATGATGCCTGTGGGCACGCGGCCGGCGACCGGCTTATCCGCAAGGTGGCGGACGAACTGCAGCGAAGTATCGGGCGCGATGATGTCATCGCGCGCTTTGGTGGCGACGAGTTTGCGGTCCTGGTGCGGTCGGTTGATGTGGCCGGCGCAAGGGCTGCTGCGGAAACCATTTTGAAGAACATGCGCCGTATGGCGCATATAGAAGAAGAGCAGCTTTTTCACGTACATTGCAGCATCGGCATAACAATGTTGAGCGGCACCAACCTGCATCACGACGAACTGATCAACCAGGCAGATATCGCCTGCCGTGAAGCAAAATCAGCCGGGCGCAATCGCCTCAGTATCTTCCGGCTGAAAAAAGACGGTTCGAAATCCGCCACGTCCGATGTCAGCTGGATGAACTGCCTTCGGGATGCGCTGGACAACGATAAGTTCGAGATTCGTTTTCAACCAATCAATGAGATCGACAGCGGTGAAACAACACACCACGAGCTGCTGATTCGTATCATGGGTGAGGACGGCAAGCTCATTTCACCGGACGCATTTCTACCGTCGGCAGTTCGTTTTGGCCTGATGACTGAAATCGATTTCTGGATGATTCGTCACGCGGCGGTCGCATACGCAAAATACTCAACACCCGAGAATAGATTGCAATTCTCGATCAACCTGTCGGCGAATGCTTTCGAGAACGATGACCTGACGGGCTATGTGCAGGATACCTTTGAACAGCACGGCGTGGTTGCCAGCGACATTGTTTTCGAAATCACAGAGAGTCTCGCCGTTCGCCGCCCGCTGCAGGTCGACCGCCAGATTGCGACGTTACGTGATCTCGGATGCAAGTTCGCACTCGACGATTTCGGTACCGGGTACAGCTCCTTCAGCTACCTGCAAAAGCTGCAGTTCGACTACATCAAAATCGACGGTACGTTTGTGCAGGACCTGCCGAATAACCCGGTCGATCAGAAAATGATCCGGTTGATCGCCGAGGTCGGGCGGGAAGCAGGCATGCGAACAATTGCCGAGTATGTACGCAATGTGGAAACGCTTGAGCTGCTGACCGAGCTTGGGGTCGATATGGTGCAGGGCTTTTTCGTGGGTCGTCCGACCAAAGTTCCGAAAACGAAAGCGACGCCGATTTCTCTGACTGCGCGGCGTCAGCGATTGTCCCGGAAGTAATTGCCCAGTAGTTGAAACTCGTGGCCACGCCGGCTGCCCTTGCGCCAGGCAAGACCAATTGTGCGATAGCTGTCTTCGCGCAATGGCTGCAGGCGGACCCGCGTGTGTCGCAACAGCGAGGAACCCGCCGCCATCTCCGGCAAAAAGGTGATGCCGAGGTCCGCGTCTACCATTTCGATCAGGGTCAGCAGGCTGCTGGCACCGAATCGGCTGACCTTTTGCGTGTTTCGGATCTTGCACGCTTGAAGCGCATGATCCCTGAGGCAGTGCCCGTCCTCGAGCAACAGGACGCTGTCGGCGTTGAGCCGATTAAAGCGATAGTTGGCGGGATCGACGCGCTTCGTACCCTGTCGATACGCGAGCTGAAAGTTATCGCGAAACAGTTCGGTCGTATCGACACCGTGCATCTCCCAGGGCAGGGCGAGCAACAGTACGTCCAGTTCACCTTCCATCAGGCGCTCGTAAATTCTCTGCGTCTGGTCCTCGATCAACAGGAGTTTGAGACTGGGGTAGTCCTTGCGAAGTTTTGGCAGAGTGCCGGGCAGAAGGAACGGCGCGATCGTGGGGATTACACCGAGCCGCAGTTCCCCGCACAGGGGTTCCGGGTCGCCACGGGCCAGTTCAACCAGGCTTTCGACGTCACGCAAGACCAGGCGCGCCATCGTGGCGATACTCTGGCCCGTGGCCGTTATCGTGACATTGCGACTGGTTCTGTCCACCAGGTCGGCGTCCAGCGTGGATTCGAGTTCACGAATGGCGTTACTGAAGGCGGACTGCGAGACAAAACAGGCCTCAGCCGCCCGACCGAAGTGCTCTTCTTCGGTAAGCGCGACAAAATAACGAAGCTGTTTGAGTGTGGGGACCCTCATTAACCCATAAAATAGCATAGTATATGCGTATTAATCCAATTTACTGAACATCAATCGTCACCTATGATTGCCACTCACTCAACGAGTGCAGGATATCGGCAATGGAAACAAACCTCAGAATCAGTAACGAGCATCGCGAGAAGATCGCGGCGGGCCTGTCAGGCCTGCTGGCTGACAGCCATACGCTGTATCTCAAGACTCACAATTTTCACTGAAAAGTCGAAGGTCCGCTCTTCAACACCTTGCATCTGATGTTTGAGACGCAATATACGGAGCTTGCTTTGGCGGTTGACCAGATTGCGTAGCGCATCCGTGTGCTGGGCATCAGGGCGCCAGGGAGCTATTCGGAATTCGGAAAACTCGCGTCGAATGACGAACCCGCAGCAGATCTGCTGACACAACGTATGCAGATCCATGAAAAAAATGCCTGGATGCTTCGCAGCATGCTGGCTTGATTGAAACCAAGGAGAGAATGAATGTTAAAGAATATTGAAGGAAAGCGCGTACCAGACGTTACGTTCCGAACCCGCCGTGAGCACGAGTGGGTCGATGTGACGAGCGCCGACGTTTTCGACGGCAAGACGGTCGTATTGTTTTCACTGCCGGGTGCGTTTACGCCGACATGTTCATCGTCACACGTGCCGCGTTACAACCAGCTTGCGCCGTTATTCAACAAGAACGGCGTTGACGACATCATCTGCGTCTCGGTCAATGACGCGTTTGTCATGAATGAGTGGAAACGAAGCCAGAACGCGAACCGTGTAACGTTTCTGCCGGACGGCAACGGCGAATTTACCGATAAGATGGGTTTGCTCGTCGACAAGGATAACCTCGGATTTGGCAAGCGCTCATGGCGCTATTCAATGCTGGTCCGTGACGGCGTCATCGAGAAAATGTTCATCGAGCCGGAAGAAGACGGTGACCCGTACGGTGTGTCCGATGCGGACACGATGCTCGAGTACCTGGCACCGGAAGGAGAAAGGCCACACGACGTCGCAGTTTTCACCCGCGAAGGCTGCAGCTTCTGCGTCCGTGCCAAGGGTTTGTTGAAGGATGCCGGCATTGAGTACGAAGAGCTGGTATTGAATCGTGACTACACGGATCAGACCTTGCGTGCAGTTTCGGCGCGAATTACCTACCCGCAGGTGTTCATCGATGGCAAGCATATCGGTGGATCCGACGACCTTGCCGAATGGCTGGACCAAAACGCTGCAGGCGCCGCTCGCAACGCCGCCTGAGCGATTTAGGATAGAGGTCCGAATCTGGCTAGTCTGGGTTCCGGCGAGGCGTATACTTTGCGCATGCTCCGGAACCCAGACACAGACAGCAAAATCTTCGAGCAGGCGAGACTGTCTCGCGACGCCCGTTTTGACGGGCGTTTTTTCATTGGCGTCAAGACGACCGGAATATATTGTCGGCCTGTCTGCCCGGCGAACCCTCCCAAGAGTGAGAACATTACTTTCTACCCGACTGCGGCGGCCGCAGCGGAGGCCGGTTACCGGCCGTGCCTTCGGTGCAGGCCCGAATGTGCGCCCGGGACACCGGCCTGGGCAGGTACATCGACGACAGTTCAACGCGGGCTCCGGCTGATTGCGGACGGGGTGCTGGATGACGGCGATATTGAACGACTTGCCGAACGGCTCGGCGTTACGAGTCGGCATCTAAGGCGGCTATTCACCAGGCACCTCGGGGCGAGCCCGCTTGCCGTTCTGCACACGCAAAGGCTTCTTTTTGCAAAACGCCTGATCGACCAGACTGCTTTGCCAATGGCCGAAATCGCCATCGCATCGGGCTTCGGCAGTACGCGCCGGTTCAATGATGCGTTTCGGAATACCTACGGACGCACACCGCGCGAACTGCGACAGCGCCGCGCCGGGTCCAAACCCTCGGTGGGACTGACGGTGCAGCTGCCATACCGGGAACCATTCAATCTTCGACGCCTGCTGGACTTTTTTGCGGCGCGTGCGATTCCGGGCGTTGAGGTTGTGATGGATGGCCGCTATTTGCGCAGCATTGTATTCGACGGCGCGCAGGGTGTTGTCGACCTGCGGGATGACGGTGGGCAGGTGCTGCTGTCGGTGCATGGCGCCGGCACCCGGTCATTGCTGCCCATTGTCCAGCGTGTGCGTGGAATCCTTGACCTGGACGCGTCGCCCGACGATGTGGCACGTGTCTTGTCACGGGACCCGTTTCTTGAGGCGCTATTGCAAGGTAAGCCGGGAATCCGCGTACCGGGTGCCTGGGACGGGTTTGAACTGACGGTGCGCGCCATCCTGGGGCAGCAGGTTTCGGTGGCGGCGGCGACGACGTTTGCAGGCAGGCTCGCAATGCGTTACGGCCAGCAACTCGACGTCGAGATACCGGACCTTGAGGGCGATACGGGGCCGACCCTGGTATTTCCAGGGCCGGAAAAACTGCTGCGAGCCCGGTTGAGTGACCTGGGCATCATTCGCAGTCGTGCTGCGACAATCCGCCGAGTTGCGAAGGCCGTGATCGAAGGCGAGGTGAGCTTTGATCCGTCGCAGAGCGTCGACGAATTCTGCCGGTCCCTGCTTGCGATAAAGGGTATCGGCGAATGGACTGCATCCTACGTCGCGATGCGTGCCTTGAAAGACCCGGATGCATTCCCGCAGGCTGACCTCGGGCTGCTTCGCGCCTTTGATGCTGATGATCGGGCACGAATGAAACCGGCCGAGCTCAAGGCACGCGCCGAAGCATGGCGTCCGTGGCGGGCCTATGCGGCATTGTTGTTGTGGAGTTCGGGCGAGAACTCCGGAGGTTAAGTACATGTACTACTGCTATTTCGATACACCCATTGGTGAGTTGTTGCTGGCTGGTGAGGCCGATGCGCTGACGATGATCGGATTCCCCAAAGGTGCCATGCGTCGGGATCCGGAAGCCGACTGGATCTATAAGGAGGAACCCTTTGCTGAAGTGCGCCGCCAGCTCGGCGAATATTTCGCCGGTAAACGTAAGGAGTTTGACTTGCCGCTGGCACTTCAGGGAACCGAATTCCAGGTCAGCGTACTCGAGGCGTTACAGGGTATACCCTACGGAGAGACAACGTCCTATGGCGCGATCGCGAAGCGGATCGGCAGGCCGAAAGCAAA
>DDIP01000093.1:7183-14491 GCA_002338605.1 Proteobacteria bacterium UBA1847
GGCCGAAAGCCGTGCGGGCTGTCGGTGCGGCGAACGGACGCAATCCGATCCCGATTATCGTTCCCTGCCATCGCGTCGTTGGCAGTAGCGGTGACCTGACCGGATTCGGCGGCGGACTCGATACCAAGGCGGAGCTGTTGCGATTGGAGGCCGAAAACAGTAGTGGCCTTCTATAGGACCTTGCCTTGCATGGCACGCACTGCAGCGGAGGCTTCGACGCCTTCAATCAATCGATCGTCCGATTGCAGAGTTGTGAACGCCGATGTTAAAGGCAGGATGCCGGCCCAGACCGGGATATCGTAGTCCTCAGGCTCATCGTCGGGCATGCCGCTGGAAATCTTGGCTGAGGCCGATTCGATTGTCACGGCAATAACGCCGGTCATTTTCACTTCCTTATCGTGCGGTGGACGCAACTCATCCCAGCGACCGGGCAAAGTGGATTCGGTAATGATCCGCAGCGCCCGGATCTTTTCCTCGCGATCGTCGATCAGGCGCGGCGTCCCAAACACCGTGACCGATCGATAGTTCATTGATGAATTGAACGCCGACCGCGCATACACCAGCGCGTCAACATGTGTGATGTTGAGGCAAGCCGTGCTTGTTTCTTCGAGCAGGCGAATAACACGCGCCTTGCGCGCGCCATGCAGGTAGATCGTTTCGCCATCGCGACCGTACAGCATCGGCACGACGACCGGCTGTCCGTCCTGAACAAATGCGACGGAGGCCAACAGTGCGGAGTCCAGGATACCGTGGACTGTTTTCTTGTCATACGCTGCCTTGCGATTGATCTGGCGAACCCTGTTCTTTTTGCTGATTTCGTATTTGTCGCTCACGTCTTGAATCTCCGGATCAATGCAGGAATACCGGCGCCAGTTTATAGGCGATCGCCGACACCAGGACGATGCCGATCAGGTTCAGGACCAGGCCGGCACGCGCCATGCGCGGTATCGTCAGCATGCCCGACCCAAACACAATGGCGTTGGGCGGCGTGGCAACCGGCAGCATGAACGCGCAGCTGGCTGCCATGGTCACGGGAATCGCGAGAACAATGGGGTCGTACCCGGCTTCGATTGCGATCGCACCGACCACGGGCAGGAAGGTCGCTGTTGTTGCCGTATTGCTGGTGAGCTCGGTCAAAAAGATGATCAATGTTGCCGCAACGATAATGAGCAACAAGAGCGGCAATGTCCCCACGGCCTGCAGACTTCCGCCGATCCATTCCGCGAGGCCCGTTCGAGAAACCGCGCCGGCAAGCGACAGGCCGCCACCGAACAGCAGCAACACGCCCCAGGGCAGTTGCTCCGCGTATTTCCAGCGCAATAACAGGGGATCTTCCTTCTGGCCGCTGGGCACCAGGAACAGGAGGATTGCACCGGCAATGGCAATCAGCGAATCGTCAAGGGCACCAAGGCCCGGCAACTTCACCAGCAATGGCCGAAATATCCAGGTGAAAGCCATGACCATAAAGACGTAGGCAACGCGCTTTTCCGGCACCGTGATCTTGCCCAGTTCCTTTTTCATTCGGCGCAAGCTCGCGCGACCTTCGCTGGAATTGACGAAGTCGACCTTGAAGACCCAGCGCGTCAGGGCGACCCATGCCAGCGGCAACATCGCCGCACTCAATGGTATCCCGACCAGCATCCAGCGTGAGAAGTCGATGCGGGTACCGTAGTTCTCAAGCATGAAGGCGGCAAACATCGCATTGGGTGCGGTACCGACCAGGGTGGCAATGCCGCCAATCGTCGAGCCGTACGCGACACCGAGCAACAATGAGTATTGGAAGTCTTCTCTGGCCTTGTCATTGAGGCCGCTTACAGTGTTGTGAACGACGGTGATAATCGATACGGCGATTGGCAGCATCATCATGGTTGTCGAGGTGTTCATTACCCACATCGAGATCAGCGCGCTGGCGAGCATGAAGCCACCAACCAGTGATCGCCCGTTGCCACCGGCATACTGCAGTATCGTGAGTGCCATGCGCCGATGCAGGTTCCAGCGTTGCATCGCGAAAGCGACAACGAAACCGCCGAGAAACAGGAAAATGACCTTGTTGGCATACGGTGACGTGGTGTCCTCGATACCGGCAATGCCGAACATGGGAAACAGGACGATTGGCAACAAGGCCGTAACAGCAATCGGAACGGCTTCGGTTGCCCACCAGACGGCCATCAGAACGCCAGCGCAGGCCGTTGCCCATGCACCGTGACTTAATTCCTCCGGTCCCCCGAGTGACAGCATGAGCAGCATCAGTCCGGGACCGAGAAACAAGCCAATGCTCTGGCCACGTGACCGTCCTGCAATCATCGTTGTCTCATTCTGGGGTCCGTTGCCCCCACCGCCGGAAAGTGAGCAAGGCTACCCGTTCTTCGTCCCCGCCTCGTCATTATCAGACTTATTGTCGGCATGTGTCCAAATCTAGTGGTTTTCTCGCCTTCCCATACAAGATGTAGTAGCATTCCGCCGGTACCAATCTGGTACGCACGGAGATGAGATGTTTTAGGCAGGAAGGTGATTTGCCATGCTGGATGCATGACTCGAAGGCGGGTGATACGTGAACCCTCTCAACACGTCACTTGAACGAGGCTTACCTGCAAGCCTTGTATCCGACGACGAAGTCAATCGCCAACCCGGGTATCGGAGTACGCCGAATACGTAGACGACAGTGATGTTGCAAACGATTTGATCGCGACCCGAACCTTGCCGAACACATCTTCTGCTTAGTATGCCGCCCAGTTTCTGGGCGGCTTTTTTCGTCAGGGCAATGCCATGAATCAATGCCTCAAATCCTTCCTGTCAGTTGTCGCGTTGTCGATGCTTGCCGGCTGTGCCAGCGGTCCGCCGACGCTCCCGTACCCGGCCTTTGTCCAGGTCGACGAGCTGGAAGACATTTTCATGGCGAGCCTGCCAGGCGCTCGTGCAAAACAGCTATCCGGCGATCCGCAAACCCGGCGTACCAGCAACCGCGTCGATCTGCCCAGGGACTGGAAAGGCACCAGCGGCAGTACACCGGGTCGCTCAATGGAGATCTTCGTGATCGACGGCGAAATCACGATTGCCGATATGACACTCGGTCGTGGCGGCTACGCCTACCTTCCTGCCGGGTCGCTTGGCTTCAATCTCAACACCGGGAACGGCGCCCGAATTCTCTACTTTGTCAATGACGTTGACCCCGAGTCGGTTATTCGAACGCCTATTATCCTTGACAGCGGCCTGCTTGACTGGAACGCAACGCGAAAGCCGGGCGTCAGCACCAAGGAGCTGCGTCACGACCCCGGCAATGGCTCGAAGACCTGGCTGGTCCGTGTTGCCACCGGCGCGGCTGAGGCCTGGCAGTCCTCAAGTGCCTTGCGCGAGGGCTACCTGGTCACCGGGAACCAGCAATACTCGGAATGCGTGAACGGTGAAGTGGAAACCTGGATGTACTCACCCGGCGGATATTTTTATCGTCCGCCGAACACGATCAGCGGTGGCCCGCAATCGCTGGCGTATATGGACGCTATCTGGCTGATGCGCGAAACGACAAAAGGTGAGGTAACAACCTGGTCTGATTGCGTCGTACAGCCGGCAGCGGACGAATTCTAGAACCGGTCGTTGTCTTCAATATTGAGATTATTGATACGCGTACGCCCGAGTATTCTGAGCAGCAGCTTGCGACATGCGGCGAGAACAGGGTAAAGCACGCGTGCCGCCGTCTTGGAACGGAAGATCCAGAATGCCACGCGATTGACGAATCCTTTTCTTGAGCTTCTTAATGCAAGTGCGTGGATCGCATCGCTGCCGTAAAAAATCGTATCGTCAACTTTCAAAACCATGCCTTCATCGATGTCGAGGCCGGTCGCGGTGACCTCATCCATGATCGCCGATCGCTCGCGCGCATCGACGCGTACGAGTTCGCCAGCCGAGTCGGCAACGTCGATTCGCTGACAATAAAAGTCACAAACCGGGCATTGGCGATCGTAGACGAGCTGGATGTCTTTCTTGATGATGTCGTCCTATTTCTTCACCAGCTTGGTTATTTTCGAGCCCAGAGCCATTAGCTTCGTCAGCGTGCTGGTCGGTATGGCACTGATCTGTTCGTACCAGTCGCTGGTCGACTCGACGAACTTCAGCATGTTCTGGATGCGTTCCTTTGTAACAGGATCCGTTTCCTTCTCCATCTGAACTTCTGCGGCGCAGCCCTTCAGCATCGCGAGCGTCGGATTCAGTTCACGTTGCTTGCGCTGTTCGATGATGGCGCGAAACAGTTCCCAGACATCGTAGATGGATTCGAAGTAGTCGCGCCGATCACCGAGGACGTGGGTCATGCGCACGAGGCCGTAGCTTTGCAGCTCGCGAATGCTGGTACTGACGTTGGAGCGTGCCACCGACAGCAGGTCGACGATTTCGTCGGCCCGAAGCGGGGTCGGTGACAGATAGAGGAGTGCCTGGATCTGCGCGACCGTGCGATTCGTGCCCCACCGGGTGCCCATTTCGCCCCAGTGGAGCACGTACTTTTCAACCGCCGGGGTCATTTTCATCTGTTGTTTCTCTTATTTCTGTTGCAACAGAAATTACGCGCCAGGCGTCGGAAATGCAAGCGGTTCAGCGAAGCTTTCAGGGCGATCGTGCACTGAGGATGAGTCGGTGGGGCGCCGGCCACCCCTCGACAGTCCGGGTCGGATCGTCCGGATCGAGGGCTTCGGCCAGTGACTCGAAGGTCATCCATTCAGTCGAGCGCTGCTCATCAATCGTCGTCACCGAACGATCGATCATCTCAATGTCCCGGTAGCCGCTTCGCTTCAGCCAGGTCGTCAGCTCGGCAATGGTTGGCAGCAGCCAGACATTGCGCATGCGCGCGTAGCGGTTTTCCGGGGTGCAGGCGTAGGATTCCTCTCCCGGGACATAGATCGTTTCCAGGACCAGCTGTCCGTCCGGCCTCAACACCTGGCGAAGTTGCCGCAAATGATCGATCGGTGCGCGCTGGTGATACAGCACGCCCATCGAAAAGACCGTGTCGAATGCCTTGGCCGGCAGCGGCAGTTCATCGAGGCGAACCGGCAGCACAAAAACACCGTCGTCGTTTTCGAACGTATTGACGGCAAGGAACTGCATGACATAGAGCAGTGTCGGGTCAACGCCGATAACCACACTGGCGCCGGCCTTGCGCATCTGCAACGCGTAGTAGCCATTGCCACTGCCGACATCGAGTACCTGTCTGCCCGCCAGCGGGGCAATCGCGCTTTCCAGTCGCTGCCACTTGAGGTCGCTCCGCCATTCACTGTCGATATGGATCCCACCGACATCGAACGGGCCCTTGCGCCAGGGTGAAAGCGCGAGTAGCAGTTCTTTGAGTTCGTCGGGTTGGGTGGCCACTGGGTCGATAGCGCCGACGACATGCTGCCAGCGTGAAAAGTCGCCATGTGCATCGGGCGACAGGCGTTCTCGAATCAGCGGTGTCAGTGCGCCGGGCCATTCGGTGAGGCCTGCAGCCAGCAGGCAGGCGGTCAGTTTGTCGATATCGATCATTTGATGGCAATGATCGACACAAAATTGAAATAACGCAGCCAGACCGCGGTATGGCCAAAGCCGGCGTCAGCGAGGCGTTTGCGGTGCGCGGCAACGGTCTCGGGGATCAGCACGTTGTCGAGCGCCGCACGCTTTCGTGCAACTTCGAGCGCGCTGTAGCGATTGCGGCGTTTGTGTTCGTGATGCAGGTCGACCAGCAGCTTTTCCATTTCCGTGTTCTCGTCGACGACCTTTTCTGAAAGCACCAGCAGTCCGCCATCGAGCATGCCGTCGCAAACGCGGTGTAGCAGGGCATCGCGGTCATCCATGGCCAGGAACTGAAGCGTGTAGTTGAGGACGACCATGGACGCGTTGTCTATCCGGGTATCGCGGATATCGGCCTCGATGACGTCGACGGGTGTCGGGCGCCCGAACTGTCGGTCGTCCTCGGCCATGATTTTTTTACAGCGCTCGGTCATCGCCCTTGCCGTGTCGATGGCGAGAATGCGGAAGCCCGGCTGCTTGATACCCTGACGCATTGCCAGCGTGGCGGCGCCCAGCGAGCAGCCAAGGTCGTAGCACTGGGTATTCGGCCGGACATAGCGCGCCGCGAGCGAGCCGATCGCCTCGATGGTTGCCTCATATCCGGGAATCGAGCGCCGCAGCATGTCCGGGAAGACCTTTGCGACTTCCTCATTGAATCGGAAAGGCTGGTCGTCGGACCGGGTGTCGTAAATCTTGTCAGTGGTCATGAGGGGAGTATATTGGCGCCGCCAGACTGAACCTAGGGTTACAATTCGCAATATGCTGAGCGAACTTCACAAAGAACTCGGGATTCCCGACGATTACGGCAGTGACGGGCTGAAGCCCGCCTACCGGGAGGCCACCGACCTCGTCGAGGTTGGCGAAAACTATGTCGGGCGCATGCAAAGACTGTCCGTCGCAACGGCTGATGCCTGGCGGGAGATGCAGGGGGCCGCGGCAGCGGACGGAGTGGTATTGGTGCTCGTTTCCGGCTATCGCAGTTTCGAGTACCAGGCGGGATTGATTCGAAAGAAAATCGAGTCTGGACAATCACTTGGTGAGATATTGGCCGTCAATGCCGCGCCCGGTTTCAGCGAACACCATACCGGTCGTGCCATCGATATTGCAACGCCGGCCTCGGAGCCGCTGACTGAGGAGTTTGAGGAGACGGCAGCGTTCACATGGCTCAGCCAGAACGCGTCCCGGTTCGGCTTTTCGATGACCTATCCGCGCAATAATCCCCAGGGATTCATTTATGAGCCCTGGCATTGGGCAAAATCAGCTGTTTAGCTGTTGACACCCGGGCAGGGGAATTAGACAATGCCCGGCTTGCGTACCGGAGGGGTACTCAAGCGGTCAACGAGGGCAGACTGTAAATCTGCTGGCTTATGCCTACGTAGGTTCGAATCCTACCCCCTCCACCAGACGATGGTGTGGCTGGGAGGGTTCCCGGTTATTAGCCAGCAACGCGACGAAACAGACAGGAATAATTGATATCCGGACGGTTTAAAAAAACAGACTGTCAGGATTTTTGTACGCCGGTAAAAGTGACGCTTGAGTCATTGTTGACGGCGTTACAGGGTCTTAAGTAACACGCGAGGCGAACGAACGACGACCATGCCTATTTATAGTGTCATGGTTGGTAGAAAAGGCGGGTGTAGTTCAACGGTAGAACCTCAGCCTTCCAAGCTGATGATGTGGGTTCGATTCCCATCACCCGCTCCAAATTGGAAGGAAGTGTCGAAACTCTGACGTGCCCGGCGAAGGAATTGCCCACATAGCTCAGGGGCAGAGCACTTC
>DDIP01000117.1:0-11741 GCA_002338605.1 Proteobacteria bacterium UBA1847
TCGTCGTTCAGCAGCAGCAGCAGCGCCTCGTCGTCGTCGTCGGGTTCGAGTTCCGCCGTGGTCGTGCGCATCGTTTCGACAACGTCCAGCCGATTTTCCCGGCCGATGAATCCGAGCTCGTAGTACTGCTGGTAACGGCGATGGTATCGATCGACGAGGCGGCGCTGTGCGATCAGCGATTCGTAGTCTTCGTGCACTGCAACGCGATTCGCACTGAGTTCCGTGAATAGGGCTTTGTGCTCATTGTGGGTCCACAGGGCAAACAGAAGTGCCGCAATCGCGATGATGGCCGATATCAGCGGTCTCGTCGTGAAACGCCGAATATAGTCCCAGTCGAGGTCAGATCGATTCATCGGTGTCCCTCCCCTGTTCGCCGGCGTCAGGCAATGCGTAGTAGACACGCAATCGGAATGTTGCGGTCTGGTTACCCTGACGACTGAGGATTTCGCCTGAAACTGCCGAACTGGTATTCGCATCGAACGGGTATTCGATCGCGTCGGCTCGGTCAAATCGGGTGCGTCGCTCGATGTCGGCAGCCAACGCATCAATGCGTGCAAAAGCATGGCGCATGTTGCCGTCGAACGGCTCGATATCTGCGGTAATGACGGCGCTGACACCGCTGGTCACCGGAACGCTGACCGGCATCATGACATCGCGTCGTTGCGGCCGCGGATTCGGATCCGGCGGTGTTTCGGCGAGCCAGTTCAGTCCCTGGAGCTTGATATCCGGATAATCGCCGAGCACCGCGCCAAGATGGTTCATCACCCAGGGAACCGGAACCCTGTTCGCCAACAGGTAGTCGCCGGTATCCACAGCCAGCTGCATTTCATGTGAATCGGCCTTGATCGGGTCGAACCGGTCGTTTTCGCGCCGATACGTTTCAGCCAGGAATTCCACTTGCGATTGGATGGCGGCTATGCGATTTCGCAGTCCCCAGACATCACTCAACAACACAGCGGCCACGACGGAGCAGGCCGCGGCAGTGACAAATGCCGAACCGATAATGGCGCCGCGCAGGCGCCGCATTTTCCAGTAGCGATCCTCGCCGGCATTTGCGTAACTGTGTTTCGGCTGGCGCTTCGCTGCAGCCGACAGGAAGATCTCCTCGAAATGGTCGGCTGCATGCAGTTGCCTTCGACCGAGTTTTCGGGTTGCCGCTTTTGGCGTGAGAAATCGATAGTGATCAGTGCTGTTGCTGTCTACCAGTGATCGGATCCGATCCGCCGTTTCCTCGCTGGCGATGACACAAACCTTGAGCGTTTCCATGTTGGATATGAGCCGAGTACGATCCAGGTAGCGTCGACTCCGTACGACTTCTGTTACAACGAATTTTGCAAAACCATCGTCATCGATACCGGGCCCCTGTGACAGTCGTGCACTCTGAATCGCGCCGTCCCGTAGAAATACCTGTCTGAGCTTGGTGCCCTGGTGCGGAGCGACAAACATGACCGCGTCATCACAGGAGAACAGCCGCCTCACGATACGTGGTGTCATCAGCGGCACCGAATACACGCCGCACATCGGCGTCTTGTGATCCAGGATCAACTGAATCCATGGGTCGACCAGTTCGTGATTGGATATCGCGCTGTGCACAACGTTGAACTCATTTTCCTTGCGTCCCGGCGTACCCTGGTAAATCGACACCCGGTACGGTGTGCGCCGAAACTTGCGCTGTCCGCGCCGTTGAATCAGAGCAGTGCGGTCCCGCAGGCCCAGTTTCGGAATCGAATCCAGTGCGAATTCCTCCTCGATCACATCGAACAGCATCGCGCTGGTCATGTCCGGATACAGTGAAAGGTAACGGTCAAAATCGCGCAGGCCGCGATCATCGTCAGAGAATTTCACGGCAGCCCGTTTGCCTGCCGCTCCCGGCAACCAGACGCGAAGCGATCCCTGTGTGACATAAAAGATGCGCTGCACCATGAACCTAAACTCCGATACTGCTGATGGTTTCGTAAATCGGGCCGAGAACAGACAGCATGATCCAGCCCATAATCGCGCCCAACACCACGGTCATCGCCGGTTCGATCATTGACTTCAAACGATCGATTGCCTCCGTAACTTCACGATCGTAGAAGTAACTGACATTGCGCAACGCGTTGTCGAGCAAGCCGGTCGATTCGCCCATGCGAACCATGCGCACGACCAGGGGCGGAAACATTCTGGTCGCCTCAATACTGGCGCTCAGCGCACTGCCATCGGCGATGCCGACGCGGATGTCTTCAATGGCCTTGCGAATGACGGCGTTGCCAGCGACATCCTCGCCGATCTTCAGCGATGCCAGGACATCGAGTCCCGAGCTGTAACACAGTGCGAAGTAGCTCGCGAAGCGACTCAGGATTACCTTTTCCTGTATCGGCCCGATGTACCAGGCCTTGAGCTTCCAGCCATCGACCCGAAAACGAAACGAGTCACTGCGGTTGGCCTGGTACTTGACGAGCAGTACAGCGATACCCGGCGAAGGCAGTACCCACCACCAGTGCGTGGTCAGGAAACCTGAGAACGCGATCAGGGCACGCGTATGTATTTGCAGCTCCTGACCCATTTCACGGATGAAGTCGACCATTTGGGGTACGACATAGAGCATCATGAACAACATCACGCCGAGGACAACGACGCCGACGAAGGCCGGATACAGAATGACGGTTTTTGCTTTCGCCATCAGTTCGTCCTGCCACTTCAGCGATTCCGTCAGCTTTTTCATGACATCCGGCAATTCACCCGACTGTTCGCCAACCGCGATCAGGCTGACGAATACATCATCAAAGACCCGGGGAAATTCAGACATCGCCTGAGACATGGTCTTGCCGGATTCCACGGCACCGATCAGGTTGCTGATCACCTCGCCAAATGACGGGTTGCCGACGCTGTCGCGCAGGTCGGTCAGTGCCTCAAGGATGGGCAAGCCCGCGCGCGTCATCTGCTCCATGTGAAAACAAAAGCCGATCAGCTCTTTGCGCGAGATACGCGACCTGCCCCTGAAAAAGCCTCGGCCCTGCTCGGCGCAACGCAACATTTCAATGCCTGACTGGCGCAGTTGCGCCTCCAGGGCGTGTTCGCTACTCGCCTCCAGGCTTCCGGAGACGACAACGCCGTGCGCGTCGACTGCCCTGTAGTTGAAAGACGCCACGAGCTCAGGCCACCCTGGCAGTCAGGTCAACGACCCTGGAAATCTCCGACAGGCTCGTTGTTCCTGCGAGCACGTGTCGAATCGCGTCATGCGCCAGGTCCTTGAAGCCGGATTGCACGGCCGCCTCGTTCATTTCCTTGCGCGTCGCTGAACGCGCAATCATTTCGTCAAATTCCGAATTGATCTTCAGGACTTCGACAACCGCCAGGCGACCCTTGTAACCCATGAAGCTGCAGGCCTCACAGGACCCTTCGCGATACAGCAATACCGGTTTCGTGCTGCTGATACCCAGCAAGGTCCGTTCGGCTTCGTCAGGTGCATAAGCCTGTTTGCAATGACGGCACAGCCGGCGCACAAGACGCTGCGCAACGATGCCAATAATATTACCCGCCATGATCTGTGGTTTGACACCGATATCGATCAAACGTGGAATTGCGCCAAGCGCTGAATTGGTGTGCAGGGTCGAGAACACCTGGTGCCCGGTCATCGCGGCACGCAACGCCATCTCGGCAGTCTCTTCGTCACGGATCTCGCCGACCAGGATAATGTCCGGATCTTGCCGCATCATCGATCGTATGCCGTTGGCGAAATCGAGTTTCGCTGCTTCGTTCAGCGAAGTCTGGCGAATCATCGCCATCGGGTACTCGACCGGATCCTCGAGTGTCATGATGTTCACGGACTCGTCGTTGCGATAATTGAGCATCGAATACAGCGTCGTTGTCTTGCCGCTGCCGGTTGGGCCGGTTACCAGTATGATGCCTTCGGGTCGGGCCATCATGACCTGCAGTGTCGTCATGGTGGCCTGGACCAGATTCAGTTTTTCGAGTGGCAGTATGCCCTTGCGACGATCAAGTACACGAAGCACAAAGTTTTCACCGTGCGTCGTTTGCTGTGACGCGACACGAAAATCGATTCGGCGGCCGGCGAGCGTCAGGCTGATACGCCCGTCCTGCGGTGCACGTGTCTCGGCGATGTTCATTTTCGCCATCACTTTCAGGCGCACGACCATGCCAGGCCAGTAGCTGCGGTGCAAAGCCATAACCTGCCGCAAGACGCCATCAATTCGGTATCGCACCCTGAGAAATCCGGCCTCGGGCTCCAGGTGTATGTCCGACGCGTCACGCTTTACCGCATCGGCAAGAATGGCATCGACGAGCCGGATCAGCGGGTGGCTGTATTCCTCATTTTCGACGGCAACATTCAGGTTGTCGATTTCACCGGTATCGATTTCGCGCAGAATGCCCTGGATGGACAGTTCGTACTGATAAAACTGTTCAATTGCCGCCTCGATTTCAGCTTCGCCGGCAACCAGGGTTGAAATACCGATACCACTGCCCAGGGTGGCGGCAACCTGGTCAATGGCGACAATGTTGAAAGTATCGGCCATCGCCAGCGTCAGCACTTTTTCGTTCTTGTCGAAATTGATCGGCAACATGCTGTAGCGACGCGCGATATTCTTCGGCACCATCTTCAGTGCGTCGGGATCGGGAATCGCTGTTGCCAGGTCGATCGCATCGTGCCCAAGCGATTCGCCCAGCGTATCTCGCAATACACCTTCGCTGATCAGGCCGAGATTCACCAGGATTCGGCCGAGCGGCTCGTCGTTTCGCGACTGCTCTTTCAGCGCGACCTGCAGCTGGTCCTCACTGATCAGGCCCGCCTTTATCAGACGTTCACCCAGCGGCAGGCTGGGTTCCGTCGTTTTCAGCGTACGCACTGTCGTCGTGCTCATTCGACCTTCTCCGAGTCGCCGGTGACATGGGCACCGAGAAAGGGAAATCGTTCGACAGTCGCCGTATTGCCGTCGCCGGTCAGCGTGGATATGTATTCGGCCGAATGACCGATTTGTGCACTTGCAAACTGTGACTCGGCGTATTTCAACCTAAAATTCTGATAACCGGTCCATAACACTGCCGTGAGCAATGCGAGCGCGAGACAGGCCACCGGCGCGAATCGAGCGACAAGCGGTCCCTTGTCGTGGACATCCGGGAGCTGACCCAAACTTGCGGGCCTGACCGGCTCGCTCGCGGCATCATCGGTATCTTCGACCGACAGAAATTCGTCGATTTCGGAGAACTGCGCATCGTCGCTGTTGCCCGGTGGATGTACTGAGGTGGACGTCTCAAAGAGCGCCAGCGCTTCGTCAGCCTGCTGTGTATCGTCGACGACCGGGTCGTTGGCGGTATCCGGAAAGTCACTTCGTGTTGTGTCGAAGCTCCCCGAATCCGACAGTGTTTTATCCGGACCGCCACCGTTGGCCTGGCGAAGAACGTCTACGAGCAAGCTTTTCATGCGCGGCACGCTAGCGGTATTCGACGGAGCTCGCAGGCTGTCTTTCAGCTGCGACATCGTAGTAGTCGGAAACACGCACGTTGGTTTCGAATTGCGATCCCCGGTGGATGACGGTTGGTTTCAGGAAAATAACGAGCTCCGTTTTAACCATTTTGTCGCTGGTGTAGGAAAACAGTTTGCCGAGTTTTGGAATGCGAGACAGGCCCGGTATGCCGTCCTTCCCGCTCTCACGTTCGTTCTGCATTAGCCCGCCCAGCACGACCGTATGGCCGTCATATACCTTCAGCAGCGATTCGATTTCGCGTACCTGGATTTCCGGAATAAGGTTGTCGAAATCGGCTCCAGCGAGGCGCGGTGCCGGGTCGACGGCGAATCCCGTAATTCGACTGATTGTCGGGCGCACATTCAAACTGACGAAGCCACCGCTACTGATTTGCGGCGTGACGCTCAACACCAATCCGACCGGCACAGTGTGAAGTTCGCTCGTGAACGTGCGTCGTTCGGGAAGATCAACGGTTGCTTCACGAATATCCAGTTCGACGGTGAAGAAAACGCTCTCATTGACAACCTTCAACAGTGCCGTCTGGTTATTCAATGCCATGATTTTTGGACTGGACAGGACTTTGGTATCGCCGAACTGCTGCAGCATCTTGACGGTAGCCGATATATTGCTGCCATTCGGATCGTCGTCGTTATAGCCCAGCGTAAAGACCGGCGGAACGTTCAGGTTCGCACCCAATAGATTGCCTCGCACCGACACACCATTATTACCAAGGCCCGCCGCGCTCGAAAGTCGCTGCCAGTCAACACCCGCCTGATAGTTGTCACTGAGTTCGACTTCAACGATAGTCATCTCAATCAGCACCTGTCGCTGCGAATTCGAGATGATGTGATCGAGATGTTCCTGAACTCGAAACTGCTGTTTTTGATTTCCCAGCACTGTCACAATACCGGATACCCGGTTTACGATGACCGGATCGTTCTCAGCCGGGGATGATGTTTCATCGGGCCGGGAATCCGATTGAACAATCGCTTCCAGACCGACTTCCAGCGAACTCCAGAAATCGTTTTTTGACATGTTTCTGACAGTGGTCTTGGACAGGTTTCCCTGGCCATCGTCCTGTGAGTTCGTTTCCTCACCGACGGTGCCGCCCGATGTTGCAATCTGCGTTGCGACACCAACCTCGCCTTCACTGTCGCGCGACATGTTGACGTAGTCGACCCGGTAATTCTGCCAGTACGGGTCATCGTCCTGAATGATCAGGTTGTGGCCACGCAGCGTGTAACGCAAACGCGACTGTTCAGCGATTCGCGCGAGAATTTCAGCCATTGGCCGATCGACGGCGTTTATCGTGACGGTCTTCCTGTTGTCCGCCTGCATATCGAGTTCAAGCCCGGCATCGCGCGCCAGTGAGAACAGCAGGTCGACTGCCGGAACATCCTTGACAACGACGGTGTAGGTAGCAACAGGCTCCGATACGACAGGTTCGGGTTCCGAAACGGCGACCGGTGGCTGCGGTGCCTGCACGGGCGGAGCCGGAAATTCCTCGGGCTCGTCCGCCACGGAATGTCCGGGCGAAAAGTCGACGGTCGGCAGCCCGGCGCAGCCGCCGAGGATCCATAACGCGCTCAGTAACAGCCCGAAACCGGGATGAAACCTTAGTTGTATTTTCTCGCTCGACATCCTTTAGCCCTTTCGCATTTGTCACAAGTACTCGGTAGTTGTCGCCATTTCGACCGAATTCTTTAGCGTTGACGCCGCGATTAAAGCTTTGCTGATTGCAGCCGCTACTGGTCATACAATCAGCAAACAGGCAGTACCTTGAGCAGACCGGCGACCAGAACAGGCGCATTCGGAGCCAGAACTGACAGCCCGACCCTGCGCAGCACCGTGTTCCGCGTACTGGAGACAGCGGAAGACGACGATCTATCGAGCTGGATCGTCGATGTATTCCTGATCGCACTGATTTCGCTGAGCGTTCTCGCCGTCATTTTCGAATCGATCCCCAGCTTCGAGGCGCGCTACGGGTCGACGCTGCTCGTGTTCGAAACCCTTACCGTCGCCGTATTCTCAGTTGAATACCTGCTGCGTTTGTGGAGCTCGGTTGAAATCAGTACTGAGGCGAAGCAACGGCCTGTCATCACGCGCATGCGGCATATGCTTTCGTTTCATGCCATCATCGATCTGCTGGCCATCTTGCCGTTCTACCTGCTGGCCTTCGGCGTGTTTGGTGGCGCTGACATGCGGGTGCTGCGCGCGGTGCGCCTGCTCAGAGTGCTGAAACTCACGCGATATTTCGCGGCGTTAAACTTGCTTTTTGCGACCATCCGCGAAAACAGCCGCGCCCTCGGCGCCGCGTTCCTTATTCTCATCACGATCATGTTGCTGGCCGCCTCAGGCATGTACTATTTCGAGCGTGAGTCACAACCGGTCGACTTTGGCAGCATTCCGGCCGCAATGTGGTGGGCATTCGCTACCCTGACAACCGTTGGCTACGGGGACGTCACTCCCATCACGGTGGGTGGCAAGATCTTCGGTGCCCTGATATCCGTGGTCGGCATCGGTATGGTGGCTCTACCGACCAGTATTCTCGCATCCGGTTACACGCGGCAACTCGAACAAAGCACCTCGGACTACATGGCCGACGCCGCACGTGCTCTGGACGATGGTGTGATCGATGAAGACGAGGAGCGGCATCTTGAGGCAAGACGAATTGATCTGGGTTTGAGCAGACATCGAGCCAGCCAGATTCTCGACGAAAAACGCGTCAAACTGGCCCTCGCCCAGGCGGCGAAGGATGGCGGGACGTGCCCGCATTGCCAACAGTCGCTGCCGGCACCGCGTTGAGCCCTCGTCAACTCGCGGGCGGTGTCTTGCCAGTGTCGATTTCGTAGCGTTTGATTTTCTCAACGAGTGTTGTGCGACCCACGCCCAGCATTTCGGCTGCTCGCTGTACAACGCCGCCCGACTCCGACAGGGCCTGGTGAATCATGTCCTGCTCGATATTTGCAAGATACTGCTTCATATCAATCCCTTCCTGCGGCAGCGTGACGATGCCACCACTCGTCGCCGGCCCCAGGCTGTGACTCAGAATTTCCGTCGCACCCGTTGCCGCTTCGCGTTCTACAATTGGCCAGGGTAAATCGCGCCGGGAAATCCTGCCGCCCGGCTTGATGACCGCCAGCCGTTCAATCAGGTTTGCAAGTTCCCGGACATTGCCGGTCCAGCAATATTCCTGCAATGCGGCGAGCGCATCATCGTCAAGTTGCAGCGAGACACCCTGCTCGGCCGACAGGCGTTGCACGAACTCCTCGACCAGTAGCGGAATGTCGTCAGGACGCTCCGACAGCGGGCTTATTTCAATTGGAAAGACACTCAGGCGATAGTAAAGATCCTCACGAAACGCTCCTGACTCGATGCGCGACGGCAAGTCCCGGTGGGTTGCGGCGATAAGGCGTACATCGACCGGAATACTCGTCGTGCCACCGACTCGCTCGACAACCCGTTCCTCGAGAACGCGCAATAACTTGACCTGCATGACGGTCGGCATATCGCCAATCTCGTCGAGGAAAAAGGTGCCGCCTTTCGCCTGCTCGAATCGGCCGGCACGCGCGGCAATCGCACCGGTAAAGGCGCCTCGTTCATGACCGAATAATTCGCTTTCCAGCAGGTGTTCTGGAATTGCACCGCAGTTGACGGCAATAAACGGGCCTTCACGTCCGGAGCTCTGATGGATCTGCCGCGCGACGACCTCCTTGCCGGTGCCGGACTCACCGGTGATCAGCACGGTCGCCATTGACGGCGCAACCTGCTCGATCAGTTTTCGCACCATGACGGCGTCGGCGCTGCGACCGATAAAGCAGTCACCAGCGGGACGCGGATCGGCATGATCAACCTTGCGGTGACTTGCGCGAATATCTTCAAGGACTTCGCTGAGTGCATCCAGACGTACCGGGTAAGACAGGGAATGAAACCGTGCCCACGGGTAGACTTTCTGCAATTCCGAGCGGTTAATCGTCATCGGTCGAGACCATGCAGCATGACGATCGGTATATTGGGATCGAGTTTGCCGACATCGCCGACGACCGAACGAATTTCGGTTTCCGAAAGATCAGGACCCACGAAAACCGCATCCAGCCTAGATTGGCCGACCTGTGATCGCCACTCGGCGGGTGTCGAGGTACAGACCTCGGGCTCATCCATGAACTCGATGAGTTCCTTCAGGTTTTCGGCATCCGTAATCGTGCGGTTGATCACCATGATCATGCCTTCGCCAGTCATTGTTCAACGTCCCCGGAGGTAGCTTCGTTCGCTTCAAAAATCCTTTTAATTTCGAGCATTTAAATCATAGGAGACAAAATCTGTTCCCATTCGTCCATATATGGCTTTTTATCACCCCTTTTGACGAGAAGTCACTTTTTTGGCGAAAAATCAGGAAAACCCTGAGGCTTCTGCAATTTATCTGGGCGATTTCTCCCATATACTGTATTCCGGTGGGCGTCAGGGCCCAAACACGGCGGGTTCAAGAAAAGCCGTGGCCGGCCGATGAAGCCTGTATCAACCACGCACAGTGAGCATCCCTTATGAGTCTTGTTTCCAGGTTCCTCGGCTCCGGGGACAAAGCCGGATCGGACCGACCCGGCCTGGCAAGTCTCGACCTGGCCGATGGCGCGCTGGACACGCTGAGTAACGTCATGCGTGTGATGGGCAACGAATCCTTCCGCCTCGACAGCGACCTGGATGCCACGGTTTTTCCCCGAATTTGCACCGAGTTTGCCTGCCATATCGAGAACGGTGCCGCGGTACCCTCTTTCGATATCCCGGCTTCCGCGGATGGCCAGCGCGAATGGTCCCGTGTGCGGCGTTTTTTTGCGGATCGGCGACACCAGGAAAAGGCGTTTGTCACAGAACGTCTGAACGGCTACCGCGGCATTGTTGACGAGCTGGTTACCGGACTCAGAGATATTGGTACCCGCGACCAGAACACCGAGTCCAGCATTATCGAGTGCCTGTCGGTTATCGAGGACGCCGTGGGCAACGGTGAACTGCCGCTGATCGAGGACGCATTGTCGAAAACGATTTCGCGTGTGACGGAAACCTTCGCCAAACAAAAACAGGAATACGAGCAACAACTCAATGAACTGAATGCTCGCATGTCGAGCCTGCGCCAGGACCTGGTGGCGGCCCGGGAGGAAATGCAGCGCGACGCGTTAACCGAAGCCTACAATCGCGGCGCGTTCGACACAGCGATTCTGCAAAGCCTGAACATGCATTTTGTATCTCGGCAGCCGGTGACCTTGCTGATGATCGATCTGGATGAGTTCAAACAGGTGAACGATACGCATGGCCATGCCGCCGGCGATGCAGTTCTTAAAGCTGTGGGCGAATGCCTGGCACGTTCTTTCATTCGCAAGAACGATCTGGTTGCCCGCTACGGCGGCGACGAGTTTGCGGTGATCCTGTCGGATACCTCGGCAAAACATACAGAGGCATTGGTTGAACGATTTCTCGACATGGTCAGGAAACTCGAAATCGAAACCTTGAATGCCGTTGTCACCGTCAGTTGTTCAGTCGGCTACACGGAGATCACCGAAGGTGACACGTCAACCAG
Organism: Proteobacteria bacterium UBA1847; assembly: GCA_002338605.1. Classification (GTDB taxonomy): domain Bacteria; phylum Pseudomonadota; class Gammaproteobacteria; order Steroidobacterales; family Woeseiaceae; genus UBA1847. The sequence continues at coordinate 11,035 of DDIP01000117.1, forward strand.
TTTTGTCAACCGCGCGGACGAGGCCCTGTACCAGGCCAAACACAATGGCCGCAATTGCAGTGCATTCGTCGCCGCAGAGCCCAAATAAAGCATCCAAAACCTAAAGGGCGCGCGTGATCTGCCGATAAAACCCCTAGAGACGATTTCCGTCTGATCCCAAGGCACGGAGGGACTACATTGGATTTGGCGACATTAATCGGCCTTATCGGCGCATTCGGCATCGTAATGACTTCAATTGTGCTGGGCGGGTCGGCCGGTACCTTTGTGAATACGCCTTCGTTGCTCGTGGTACTGGGCGGCACCGCGCTGGTGACGATGATGAAGTTCAGCCTGGGCAAGTTCCTCGGCGCTACTTCCATCGCCGTCAAGGCATTCCTCCACAAACCGTCCAACCCGGAAGACCTGATCAATGAATCCGTCGAACTCGCCAAGGCTGCCCGACAGGGTGGACTGCTGGCGCTTGAAGATCGCGAGATCGCCGACGAATTCATGAAAACCGGCCTTGGCCTGCTGATCGACGGTCATCCTGCCGATACCGTCCGCACGATGCTACAAAAGGATCTCAACCAGACCCTGAAGCGGCATACCGATGGCCAGGATATATTCAAGGCGATTGGCGACGTCGGCCCGGCGATGGGCATGATCGGAACCCTGATCGGCCTGGTGCAGATGCTGTCGAACATGGACGACCCCAAGCAGATCGGGCC
>DDIP01000117.1:11893-12096 GCA_002338605.1 Proteobacteria bacterium UBA1847
GGCGCCATCCTGGCCAACATGGTCGCACTGCCGATCGCCGACAAGCTGGCCGTCAGGAGCGCCGAAGAATATACCAGCAAGTCATTGATTATTGACGCATTATTGAGTATCCAGGGCGGTCAGAATCCGCGCATTATTGCGAGCATGCTGGAAGCATACCTGCCACGTTCGAAGCGCTCCGAGGAGGATGGCGAAGCCTGACG
>DDIP01000117.1:12203-19746 GCA_002338605.1 Proteobacteria bacterium UBA1847
GGCGAAGCCTGACGGCTTCGTCTGCCGCTCATGTCTGACGCACCTCCGAAAAAACAGGAAGCAGCCGGCGTGCCGGCGTGGGTCATGACCTTCGCCGACCTGATGACGCTATTGATGTGCTTCTTCGTCCTGCTGCTCGCGTTCTCGGAAATGGATGCCGCCAAGTTCAAGCAACTCTCCGGTTCGATGAAGGATGCCTTTGGTGTCCAGGCCGAGGTCGAGGTGCGGACGATTCCGAAAGGCACCAGTGTCGTCGCGCAGGAATTCAGTCCGGGAAAACCTGACCCATCCGCCATCAACACCGTGCGGCAATTCACCATCGACTCCAACCGCAACACGCTCGACGCACTCGACCGGGAACTCAAGGAGATTGAGGAAACGCGTGACCATGCACGCCGCCTGCGAATCGCGCTCAAGGAAGAAATCAAGGCCGGCAGTGTGGCGATCCAGACCGAGGGTATGAAAGTCATCGTGCACATTCTCGAGAACGCGTCGTTCGAGTCCGGGTACGCCGACGTTCGTCCGGACTTCATCCCGGTGCTGACCAAGATTGCGGGCCTGATCGACAACAACAGCGGTGAGGTCACGGTTTCCGGGCATACCGATAACGTGCCCATTCGTAACGCACGCTTTCGGTCCAACTGGGACTTATCGACATCGAGAGCCGTGTCGGTTGCGCACGAATTACTCCGAGTGTCCGATCTGGATCCGGTCAATGTCATGGTGACAGGCCATGCTGACACTCGCCCGCGTTCACCCAATGACAGCGATGAGAATCGCGCCCGCAATCGCCGCGTCGACATCAGCATCGTGCGCGGCCGGGAAATCGACAAGTTTCGAACGATGAGTATCGCCCGGGCGGCCGAACTCGAACAGAACGAGGAACCCAGCAATGACCAATAGTCTCGAGAACAGGCGATCATTTCGCGTCAGCGAGGCAGTTTATTTAAAGTATGAAAAGCTGACCGAAGATGAATTCAAGGCCGGAATCGACCATCGCAATCTGCGTCTCGGCAAGAATGACGGCGCGCAGTCGAAGCTCGTCGATATAGAAGCTCGACTCAGCGAAGCGATGTTCCTGCTGAATGGCGAAAACGCTGCAATGGGTCGTTGCATGACGCTGTTTAATGACAAGTTGAATGTGGTGATCGAGCAGTTGCCGGGGCTTCGAAAAAGCAAGGCCAGTCTCGCGCAATCGCCTCCGCAAATTTGCGACGTCGGGGCCGACGGTATGGTGTTCTCATCCCAGGAGGCGCTTTCGCTTGATGACAAGCTGCACTTGCGATTCCTGCTCTCGGCAGACAATCGTTACGTCGAATGCTTCTGCAAGGTTATTCGACTGACTGACCCGCCGGCAACCGATCGCCCGGAACTAACGTTTGGCATTGCCGTCGAATTCGTCGATCTGCCAACGTCTCAGCGGGAGATACTGATTCAGCACATGTTCAATCGAGAGTCGCAGACTTTGCGGATGCGCCGCCTCGAACTGGACGCTGCCGAGACCTGAGTCCTGACACGTAGAAAAACGCGATCAGGCCAGCGACTGCTGCATGGTTTGCAGTTTTGCCCGATACGCGTCCATCACCCTCGACATACTGTTGTCTGACATTGCCAGCTTTTGACATGACAGGTCATTCTCGAACAGGACCTGCAGCTTCTGCTCGTTGCTGTCGAGCAGCATTTTCGCAACCCGTATGACGTCCACCAGGCTCGTCGGCGTGTCGATATCGTGATTTTGGTAGGTTTCGGGGTCGGTCGACTCGACCACTTCATCGGGAAAACCCCATGATTCGATAATGCATTTGCTGACTTGCGGGTTCCATTCCTCGAGTACAAGACTCAGCGACTGCGGGTTGCCGAGGAATTCAGGAAATTCTTCGGCTTTGGTCAGAATGTAGAGCTTTCCGACTTCGTGCATGAGGCCGCAAAGAAAGGCCGTTTCCGAGTTCAGATGCGGCTGGGTGTCGGCGATCGCAAAAGCCATACTGGACAGCTTCATGCCGCGGGCCCAGACAGCTCTCAGGTGTTTGGCCGATTTGTCATTCTTGTCCGAACCGTAGAGTTGTTTCATCGCGAGCGACATCGCAGCATTGCGAACAACTTCGAAACCGAGTCGCCCAATTGCACCGTCCAGCGTGTCAATTTTTACATTGGCGCGATTATAGAAGGCCGAATTTGCAAATACGAACAGGCGCGACACCAGGACCGGATCAATACTCACCGCCTGGCTGATACGGCCGAAATCACAGTCATCTCGTTCCAGCATCCGACGAATTTTCATAACGACATCCGGCAGGGACGGTAACGCAATGTCGCCATTGTCCAGCTCCAGCGCCAGCAGGCTTACAAATCGGAATTGATCACTCTTGTCCATTGCTCAATGCGTCCTGCCCGTCGGCGCCGCGGCCTGTCCGTGGAGTTTCTGCATCAGGCGAGCCTCACCGATATTGAGACCACAGTTTTTTGTCAGATCGTCGATACTTGCACCGAGACGTGCCATGCGAACCGCGTTTTCAATAGGCAGGCTGCGTTCAACCGATGGCGCATCCGGTTTGGACTTGTTCGTTTCGAGCGCCTGCAAGGCGCGGTGCAATTCACTGATTCGTGCTTCAAGGCGAATGGCAATTTGCGCTTGCTCGCTGGGCTCGCCGTCCTTGCCGTCCTGCAGCGCAGTTCCGGTCGGACTCTTCCAGAATTCTTCGATTTCCCTGCAGCGATTTTCAAATCGTGCGAAAGACAGGCAGGCTAACGCCAGCATGATCGCGGTCGATCCAAGCAGCAGGTAAACGTAATGGGCTTCAAGGGTAATCATCAGACATGCTCATCTATGGTTGGTTTGTTCTCGTCGTCATCGTCGTGCCGATCCTCGGTCTCAGGTTTTCGACGGTCGTCCTTGTGGCGTTTCCCGGGTTCGCGATCTTTTTGTGCGGGCAGCACAGGTTTGACCGGGTAGGTTGGCCCAATGCGTCCGATTCCCGAGAACAGGTCCGACATCTCGAATTCCTCCCTCACCAGCGTGCAGCCGCCGCACGCAAGCGCATGACAGCCTGGCCGTGAATCTGGCAGACACGGGACTCGGATACATCGAGGACCGCTCCGATTTCTTTCATGTTCAGTTCCTGCTCGTAATAGAGTGACAGCACCAGGCGCTCGCGCTCCGGCAATTTGTCAATCGACGCAGCGAGCTGCTCGCGAAACTGAGCCTGGTACAATTCTTCATCCGGACGCGGCGTATCCGACGACGGTGGCTTGCGCTGCAGTGTTGGCTCTTCCAGGGTTTCTTCAAAGCTGAACAGTCGGCTGCAGGCACTATCGGAGAGAATCCTGTAGTACTCGTCGATTGAGATGCCAAGGCGTTCCGCAACATCCTCCGGAGTTGCCGCCTCGCCGGTTTCACCTTCGATTTCGTTGATTGCCTCGGTTACACGCCGATACTTGTGGTGCACAGACCGCGGCGTCCAGTCGTGTTTGCGAATGTCATCGAGCATCGCGCCACGAATTCGAATCCCGGCATAGGTTTCAAAGCTGGCACCGCGGGATGCGTCGAAGTTGCTCGCCGCCTCCAGCAACCCGACCATGCCCGATTGCGTCAGATCGTTGACGTCAACCGTTGATGGCAGCCGTGCCGCCAGGTGATGTGCAATTCGTTTGACCAGTTCAACGTGCTGTGTCACCAGGTCATTGCTGGAATAACTGCTGCTCGCGGCCAGATTCGTGTAGGTATTCATGCGACCTTACCTCGCCGGTTCGAATCGGCCATCAATAGACGTTCGAAAAAGAATTCGATGCCGCCACTTGCCTCGCGTGCGAGCGGCAACGCATCAATACCGGCGGCCAGCGCCTGGAATGCCTGGCCGGAGTCGCTGCGCGGGTACGCCTCAACCACGGCTCGTTGTTCCTGAACCGCCTTTTTGAGGTAGCGATCCTCCGGAATGTCCCCGGCGTGACGCAGTACAACATCAAGGTAGTGATCGGTCACGCGCGACAGCTTCTGAAACAGGTGCTTGCCCTCCGCAGTGTTGCGTGTCTGGTTGCTGACAACCTGGAAATGAGTAATTCCGTAGTTCTGACTGAAAACCTTGATCAAAGCGTAGGCGTCGGTCAATGAAGCGGGTTCGTCGTGAACGACAACGATCGGGTGCTGCGCTGCCTGGACGAAACGTGCAACTTTCGGCGAGATACCGGCTGCTGTATCGACAATCAGAATATCCGGCTGATTGGACAGCGCACTGAAAGCCTGGATGATGCCAACTTGTGCGGCGACCGGCAGATCGGTCATCGAAAAACTGCCGGACGATGCGGGCACGATACGAATGCCATTCGGTCCGCCAAGAATTGTGCTCGGCAGATCGGCTTCACCAGAAACCACGTGCGACAGATTGAACAGTGGCTGCAAACCCAACAAGACGTCAACATTCGCAAGACTCATGTCGGCATCAAGCAAGCATGTGTTACGGCCGCGGCCGCCGAGTGCGACAGCCAGGTTTGTCGCAACATTGGTTTTGCCAACACCGCCTTTACCACTGCAGACCGCGAGCACTTTCGCCGGCTTGCGCTTCATCCTGCGCTGCAGGCCCGATATTTGAGTTTCGTTAGGCATTGGCGACGCTCTGTTGTGAGTATTTTTCGGCCATCGTGCGTTCATCGACGCATGCACGACTTGATTCAAGGCAATCGATCGCCTGGTTGACGAGCCAGAGTTTTTTCCGGGCGGCGCCGTGCAGGTCATCGGGAATACGCTGTCCATCGGAAAAGAAAGCGGCGGGTAGATCGTTTCGGATCAGCGTGCTCATGATGCATCCGAGTTGTGCCGCTTCATCGATCTTGGTCACGATGCAACCTTCAAGTGGCACCTTGTTGAACTCGCGAACTGTTTCGTCGAGTGCTGCCTCCTGAGTGGCGGCCGACAACGTGAGATAGAAACGTACCCGGTCGGCGTTACGCCCGTACGCCGCCAGTGCGCTTGACAGGTCCCGATCGCGCTGACTGCGCCCTTCCGTATCGATCAGCACCAGCTTCTTGTTGCGTAGTTTGTCCAGTGTTTCAGACAGCTCGTCAAAACTGGCGGCGGAATACACCTTGGCACCGATAATGTTGGCAAATGCTGCGAGGTGTTCCTTTGCACCGATCCGGTAGGAATCCGCACTGACCAGCGCGATGTCGTCAGACCAGTTGTTCATTGCAAACTGGGCCGCTATTTTTGCGATGGTCGTCGTTTTGCCAACTCCCGTCGGACCGATCAATGCAATCGTGCCACCCTCTTCGAGCAGGTTGCTGTCAACGACCGGCAACAGGGTCGCCAAAGCGGATAACGGCGTTGTCCAGAGGTTCTTGAGCTCGGTCATCGGCTCCAGGCGATTGACGAGCGTGTTCGCGACATCCGGCGCCAGCCCAAGACGAGCCATGTTTCTGAGAACCTGGGCACGCATCGGGAAACGCCGTGAGCTGTCTTTCCAGAGCAAACCGGACAGCTGCGTTTCCAGCAAGCCACGCATCGATGCAATTTCGGATTGCATGTCCGCAAGTGCAAGCGACTGTGACGCACTCTCGGCCGAATCGTCGAGACGTGGCACCGGCGTCGGTTGAATGTCCGCTGATATCACTTCACGGGCAGGTTCAGTTTGGGCTACATCGTCTTCCGCGATGCTCGCAAATGTGTCGCCGTTGAGCTGTGTATCAGTCCCGGGCGCGTCGCCCAGCGCATGCCGCACCAACGCCTCGTCATAGTCAATGGCTGCAATGACTTCAATGCCGTCTGCGACGCGACGGTTGGACAGTATGACCGCGTCGGGCCCCTGATCCTCACGCACGCGACGCAATACTTGCCGCATGTCCTTGTCCAGATATCGTTTGATTTTCACGATGTTTCCTCTTTCATTTGCTCGCTCGTTCGTGGTGCTTTTGCTTTCCTAACCCTTGCGCTTCACTTATCTCGTTTCCGCCGTGACTAACTCACGGCGGCAATCATCTGAATTCGTTTGTCATCCGGAATTTCGTTGTAGGCCAGAACATGCAGGTTGCGAATGTTGCGCATCATGCGTGACATCCACGGCCGTACCTGCGGCGCGACCAGCAACACGGCCGGCTCGCCGGCGATTTCCTGGCTTTGCGCTTTCTCCGTCAGCGTCTGATGCAGTCGTTCAACCATGGCTGGCTCCAATCCAATATTTCCTGTTTCCTGTGCTGACTCATTCAAGATTCGTTCCAACTCTGGGTCCAGGGTCAAAACAGGCAGCTCAGGCCGCGTCCCTGCTACGTTGTGGACGATTGAGCGACCCAGCGATACGCGCACCGCGGCGGACAAAACGTCGGGATCCTGACTGCGCGCACCGTGTTCCGCCAAAGTTTCGGCGATCTTCCGAATGTTCTTCAGCGGGATGTGCTCCTCGAGCAGGTTCTGCAAGACGCGCGTGATCACGCTCATCGGCAGCAGCTTCGGCGTCAGCTCTTCGACCAGTTTCGGTGATACGGACGCAAGTCGATCCAGCAGCTGCTGGCATTCCTCATGGCCCAGCAACTCGTGTGCGTTGGACTGCAGCAACTGGCTCAGGTGGGTAGCAACGACAGTCGCGGGATCGACAACCGTGTAACCCAGCATCTGCGCTTCTTCGCGCTGTGAGGCTTCGATCCAGTACGCCTCAAGGCCGAACGCAGGGTCCCTGGTTGCCATCCCCTCGATCTTGCCGAAGACCTGCCCCGGATTGATGGCGAGATCTTTTTCGATGTAAACCTCGCTTTCGCCAATCGACACTCCCGCGAGTGAAATGCGATAGGCGTTCGGCTGCAAGTCGAGGTTGTCGCGGATGTGTACGGGTGATACCAGGAAACCGAGCTCTTCTGTCAGCTTCTTGCGAACCCCCTTGATGCGTGCGACCAGCGGCCCGTTGCGTTGTGAATCGACCAGCGGAATCAACCGGTAGCCAACCTCAAGTCCGATCAGGTCGACCGGATCGACGTCATGCCAGCTCAGCTCCGGCAGCACCGCATCGGGGTCCGTGATACGTGGCTCGGGAACCGGCTCCACTTTCTGCCGTTTGATCAGGCGAAAGGCGGCGAACCCGCAAAGACCGGCAAGACTCAGGAATGCCAGGTTCGGCATACCCGGGATCAGGCCCAGAATGCCGACAATCAGACCAGTGACAATCAGTGTGCGCGGATCATTGAACAGCTGTGAGGCAACTTGCTGACGCATATCCTGTGACTTGGTGACGCGCGTGACGATGATCGCAACTGCCGTCGACAAGAGCAGCGACGGAATCTGGGCGACCAGGCCGTCGCCGATGGTCAGCAGGGTGTAGTTGTGCACAGCGGCCCCCAGCGACAGGTCGTGCTGCGACGTTCCGATGATCAGGCCGCCGACGATATTGATAAACAGGATCAGGATGCCGGCAATCGCGTCGCCACGAACGAACTTGCTGGCACCGTCCATCGAGCCGTAGAAGTCCGCCTCTTCGCCGATTTCCTGGCGCCGCAGTCGGGCCTCTTCCTGGTCGATAACGCCGGCGTTGAGGTCGGCATCGATGGCCATCTGCTTGCCGGGCAT
>DDIP01000117.1:19842-20045 GCA_002338605.1 Proteobacteria bacterium UBA1847
GCCATCTGCTTGCCGGGCATCGCATCGAGTGTGAAGCGTGCCGATACTTCCGATACGCGACCGGCACCTTTGGTCACGACCACGAAGTTGATGATCACGAGGATCGCGAAGATCACGAGACCGACGGCATAGTTCCCGCCCACAACGAATTCACCGAACGCTTCGATGACCTCGCCCGCCGCCGCCGTGCCACTGTGACCATT
>DDIP01000327.1:0-12301 GCA_002338605.1 Proteobacteria bacterium UBA1847
AGCAGCCGTTCGCGACACCGTTGCGCGTGCGCGTCGATCGACCGCCATGGCGACTGCCGGCGCCCCGTCGAGCACCGCGTATTCGCCCGACAGTATGACCTTCCCGGGCGCGCTGGCCACGATCGATTGATTCACGATTTCCCGACCAGGTGCGCTGCAGGTCCGAGACCTGTCGTCATGATCTCCAGAACGCCCGCCGTTTTGGATAACGCGTCGCGAACGGCCGCCATGTCCTCCTCCTGGCAAACAGCCTTTACCTGGGGTCCGGCATCAATGGTAAAAAAGACATGACATCCATCCTGCTGCAGCCTGCGCACCGTCTGCAGACAACGCATGGTCGCCGCATTCCAGAAGACGATCGGCGGCCGCGACGCCCACATTACAGAGTGCATCTTCAGGCAATTGTGTTCCGCTACTGCGGCGAGTGTCGTGAAATCGCGTTCTTCAATTGCTTTACGTGCCGTTGCCAGATCGTCGACCTGCCGCTCGATCCAGGCGCTATAAAACGGTGACGTTTTTCTCGATATCTCCATTGCCTCGGTGGAGCTTGTTCCCTTCGGGCCGGTCTCGGTGATCGCCACAACAACTTTCAGCGGCCAGGATTCTGCATCGCACAGGCTGCTCAACTTGATTGCATCTTGGCAGTTCTCAAGCTCCGCAAATCCACCAAAAAACGAGCGGGCTGCGGAACCGGATGCCCTTCCTGCAAGGCGCGCCAGCGACTGGGTATCAAGATCGATGCTTGCAGCAGCTACGGCAGCGAGTGTGGCTGCAGCGAAAGCAGATGCCGACGATGCAAGCCCGGCCGCTATCGGGAAATTGCTCTGGGTTTCAATAAGAGCTGATGGCCGCTTGACGCCGAGAACGTTGTCCAGGCACGCAGTCATCCGGCTCAACCGGCCCGGATCCTCGACACCGTTGACAATCAGACTGTCATTCGCCAACCAGCCATCGAGGTCGATGCTAACTTTCGTTTGCAGCGTGTCCAGCGTGATTGAAATCGATCCAACGGCCGGCAGATTCAGGGCAAGATCGCGCTTGCCCCAGTACTTGATCAACGCGATGTTTGGCTGCGCAATTGCTGTCGCCTGCATGCGGCGTTTTCCTGGGTTTCGGGTTTCGAACTGGACGCGAATTATAGCCCAGCCGGCCGCGCGCCGGGTTTCAATTCCGTGTAGGCTACACGGCCCGATTCAGAGCGATAATGAGCCGTGCCGGAACGTTTCAAAAATCGAGTGTCTGACTACACCGCCCGCGTAAACGGGTGTCTTGAAGCGGCGTTGCCCACTGAGGCGACACGTCCCCGTCGATTGCACAGCGCAATGCGGTATGCCGTTCTGAACGGCGGCAAGCGCGTACGCCCATTGCTGGTCTATGCCGCGGGTGAATGCCTTGGCGTCGAGGCCGAGCTGCTTGATGCGCCCGCGGTCGCGATCGAGCTGATCCATGCATTTTCGCTGGTGCATGACGACCTGCCGGCCATGGACGACGACGACCTGAGACGCGGCAAACCAACGGTCCATCGGGAATACGACGAGGCCACAGCGATTCTCGCTGCCGATGCACTTCAGCCCCTCGCGTTCTCGGTGCTCGCGACGCTCGACGGCGCCCCTGCCGGCGGCGCCATCCGCCTGGTTCAGCTGATCGCCAACGCCTGTGGCTCCACTGGCATGACGGGCGGGCAATCCATCGACCTCGACGCCGAAGGCACAATTCTTTCCGTCGCGGATCTTGAGCACATGTACGCACTCAAAACAGGCGCCTTGATTCATGCCGCGATCGTTTCACCAGCCCTGTTACGCGATGATCTTGTGGCCGCGGATGTCGCAGCGCTCGATTCTTTCGGGCGAACCATCGGTCTCGCTTTCCAGATCAAGGATGACATTCTTGATGTCGAAGGAGAAACCGGGGTTATCGGCAAGCCAGCCGGCTCGGACCAGGCACGAAATAAGCCAACCTATCCCGCCATGTTCGGTATCGCGGCCTCGCGCGCAAGGTGCGACGAATTGCTGTTGCAGGCGATGCAAGGTCTCGATCACTTCGGCAAGGCGGCCGAACCGCTCAGGTGGGTTGCGCGATTTATTGTTGAGCGCAGCCAATAAGCCGATGGCGACACCGAAACGCAGCATTCTACATGTTGATATGGATGCTTTTTACGCGTCGGTCGAACAGCGTGATGATCCGGAATTACGTGGTAAACCGTTGGTCGTCGGTGGTGGCACTAACCGTGGTGTGGTCGCGGCGGCGAGTTATGAAGCACGCAAGTTTGGTATTCGATCCGCCATGCCAATAGCCGAAGCGCTGCGCCGTTGTCCGTCGCTGCTGCGAGTCAAACCGCGGATGTCGCACTACAGGACGGCATCCGAGAAGATATTTGCAATCTTTCGCGAATTTACGCCGCTGGTTGAGGGTTTGTCGCTTGATGAGGCATTTCTCGATGTAACGGCAAGCGTCAGGCTTTTTGGATCGCCCGAGAATATTGCTGGCTGCATCAAGTCACGCATTCTCGAGGACACCGGGTTAACGTCATCGGTCGGAGTCGCCAGGAACAAACTGGTCGCAAAAATTGCTTCAGACCTCGACAAGCCAGACGGCCTGACAGTCATTTTTCCGGCCTCGTACCGCGAGAGACTCGATCCATTGCCGGTTCGCGTCATCCCGGGCATTGGCCGCGAAACCCTAAAGCGCTTGGCAGCAATTCGTGTGACTACCGTTCGCGACCTGCGCATTGCACAAGACGTGGATCTCGAACCCATTTTCGGACGCTATACGCAAAAAACGCGCGACCGGGCATCCGGGATTGACGATCGCCCTGTCGTGCCAATACGAGAAGAAAAATCAATCAGTGCGGAAGAAACCTACAACCGGGATTTGTCGCATCCCGCTGATATGGAACGTGAGCTACTGCGACTGACGGATAGAATGGCCGCGCGACTGAGAAAAGCCGCGCTTTGCGCAGGCAGTGTGCACATCAAAATCCGCCGGGCCGACTTCAGCACCTATACACGTCAACGCAGCATCAAGCCGCCCACGAACGGCACGGATCAGTTATATACGATCGCAAGAGAGCTTCTCGGCACATGGCTGGCCTGTAACCCGGGCGCCAGAATTCGGTTACTGGGCGTCGGCGGCGGCAAGCTTGCCGCCGTCGAACAGGGCGATTTGTTCGCGGGCGACCACGGCCAGGGACATTCTGCATTGGACGAAACCGTCGATGAGATTCGCCAAAAGTTCGGCTCGCTCTCGCTTGGCCGCGCCAAGACACTCGACCGATAGGGTAGAATCACGGCCATGTATACCCGCTTTTTCGGACTCCAGGAAAAACCGTTTTCAATAACGCCGGACCCGCGTTATCTGTTTATGAGTGAACGGCATGGCGAGGCACTGGCGCATCTTGTGTACGGTGTCACCGAGAGCGGTGGATTCGTGCAGTTGACCGGGGAAGTGGGTACTGGCAAGACGACCCTGGTACGGTCACTGTTGCTCAACCGGATGCCCGACAACGCGGACGTTGCCGTCGTACTCAACCCGCAAATATCCGCGCTTGAATTTCTGCTGACCATCTGCGAGGAACTGCACATTGACGTTCCTGACTCGAAGGGCAGCATCAAGGCCTTGACTGACGTACTCAATCGCCATTTGCTGGCTGCGCATGCACGCGGACGTCGTACCATTCTGGTTGTTGACGAGGCACAAAATCTGGCGCCCGCCGTTCTTGAGCAGGTCCGGCTGCTGACCAATCTTGAAACGGCGAAGCAGAAATTGCTGCAAATCATTTTGATCGGCCAGCCTGAACTGCGTGAATTGCTGGCTCGAAACGATCTGCGACAACTGGCACAACGCATTACCGGTCGTTATCACCTCGAGCCGCTGACACGCGAGGAAACTGCCAGGTACATTGAACATCGTCTTCGAGTAGCCGGTGCACTGGGCGAAGTCCTGGACCAAGGCGCCAAGAACGAAGTGTTTCGGCTTTCACAGGGTGTTCCTCGGCTGATCAACGTCATTTGCGATCGGGCGTTGCTGGGGGCCTACAGTCAGGAAACCCGAACCGTGAACCGGCGGCTCATCAAGCGTGCTGCGGCGGAAGTCTCCGGCAATCCCGGACCAGCATCGACGCTGCAGAATGCCGGGATCGCAGCGGCAATTGTTGGCGTAGCCATTGCTGTTGCGGTTCTAACGTCGCTTTTCGACCGCTCACCTGAAGCGGTTGCCGATAAGGTATCTGCCTCCGAAACTGCGGCAAAAGAAGCCGTGCCTCTCAAGGCTGTCGCAGGTCCTGCCCCGGTTGTCGAGACTCACGAAGACGAGCCTTCGCTGGAAGAACAGATTCGGGTTGCAGGTGAGCTGACAGGCCGTGATTTTGCGCTTTCTACCCTGTTCGGTTTGTGGGATATCGAGTACGCCAGGGGTGCACGCAATGGCTGCGACCAGGCGGCTGATGCCGGTCTCGCCTGTCTTTCCCGGCGCGGTACCTGGAACAACGTAAAACAGTTGAATCGTCCGGCAATTATTACTGTGTTCGATGACGCCGGTGACCAACATGACCTGGTGCTAACAGCGATCCACGGAGAGACAGCAGACCTGTCCATTGGCGGGGTGACAGTGACCCATCCGGTATCCGCAATCATGGATATCTGGTACGGCGAGTACCTGTTGCTATGGCGACCACCGGGAGGCACACCGGTGGCGCTGGTGCCCGGTTTGCGAGGCCCGGCCGTCAGCTGGTTACGCACCAGTCTCGCCAACATCGACGAACGCTATGCGACCGATGGAAATGACGAGTATGACAACGCACTCGCCGAGACTGTCCGCCGGTTCCAGCATGATTATCGACTGGATGTTGACGGGCTTGCAGGACAACAAACACAGATCATCATCAATTCCCTGCTGGGAGGCGACGGATCACCACGGCTCATAAAACCGCTTCTGGCCAGGGACTAGGCGATGTCATTCATTCTCGATGCGCTGAAAAAATCTGAAAACGAACGGCAGCAATCCCGCAGTAACGAGTTTGCCGCTGTGCCGACGAAACCCGCTGCGTCGAGTTTTCCCCGATGGTTGTTACTGATTGGCTTGCTGCTGGCGATAAATCTCCTGGTGCTGATCGGCCTGCTGCTGCGCCAGGACACCCAGCCCGACGAATCACCACGAAGCAACTCCCGCGTGGCCCTGGCCCGGGAAATGAATGAACCGGCCGCCGTCGACACACCGGAGACCGCGCTGCCAAGTTTCAGGGATCAGGTAGCGGCCGCCCGGAAGAAGCCCCTGGCAACGCAGGCAGTCCCGCGCAATACCGAACCTGAGTCAGACAGCGCGCCGGATGTAAAAGCGGTGCTGATATCGCAAAACCCCTCGTCCGTGACTGAGCGACAACTTTACCCAACACTGCAGGAAGTTCGGGTCAGCGGCGTGCTCGATCTGCCTGACCTGCATCTTGATATTCACGTATACAGTGACGTACCGAAGGACCGTTTTGTCTTCATCAATATGGCGAAACATCGTGAGGGCTCGCGTCTGGATGAGGGACCCCAGGTGCTCGAAATCACACCGGACGGCGTTGTCTTGCGGTACCAGGGCAAATCTTTCCTGGTACCGCGTGAATAGAGTCGGTCGCCTGTCTTGAGTGCTGCAGCCGGCGAGCGCATGGAAGCACGCGTGTTTGCGGCTGCGATGATCTCCGGAATACACCGGGTAATTGCCCAGCAGGAATACCTGAATCGAATCAATGTGTTTCCCGTTGCGGACAGCGATACGGGAACCAACCTGAGCCTGTCCTTAAGCGCCGCCCTGCCGGTGCTGCGTACGCAGGGTGACGCGGGTTTGGGCCGCTTGCTGGCAGCGACCGCTGATGCGCTGCTGGACGGTGCCCGCGGCAATTCCGGCGCCATCGTTGCACAGTTCTTCCAGGGCCTGAGTGATCGAACCGGCGAGGCAGCACACTACACGACAGCGACATTCTCCGGCGCACTGCGAAACGCTGCAGACTATGCGCGTGATGCGCTGTCACAGCCGCGCGAAGGCACCATACTGTCGGCGATCAGCGCTTTCGCAGACGAAGTCAAAGAACAACTTGATGCGTCGCCCGAATTGTTGTTTCCAACTCTTTTCAAGAGGGCACGCCACCGCGTTGACAGGGCGGTTGAGGCGACGACCGGACAACTCGATGTACTGAAGAAAGCCGGCGTTGTCGATGCCGGCGCGAAAGGCTTCGCGGAGTTGGTCGGTGGCATTGCGGAATACCTCGAACATGGCACGATCGCCCCACTGCCCGACACAACACTGCTGGACGATCTCGAATTGGATATCGAAGCCCTGCCAGCCGACAATAATTCAGCATTCCGGTTTTGCACCGAATGCCTCGTGAGCAATCCGAACATTAACCGCCGTAAACTTCGCGAGGAGCTGGCACTGCTCGGAGACTCACTGGTGTTGGCTGGCAGCAAGCGAAAAGTGAAGATTCATATTCACGTCGACAACCCCGACGCGGTGTTCGAGGTCGCAAGACGATTCGGTGAGTTAATCGGCGCGAAAGCCGATGACATGCATCGCCAGCAACATGGCCTCCGGAACCGGGCACGCAAATTTGCAGTCATCACCGATTCCGGCGCCGACATCAGCGACGATGATATGGAACGTCTCGACATCCACATGGTGCCGTGCCGGATTCAGTTCGGTGATCGTGGCTACCTCGACAAGGTCAGTATTTCCACAGACGAATTCTACCGGGAACTTGAAGTCAATCCGCATCACCCAACGACATCACAGCCCGCGCCCGGCGACTTCCGCCGCCAGTTCCAGTTTCTTGCCAGCCACTTCCAGGACGTGCTGTCAATCAACCTGACCTCCAGGGCGAGTGGTGCTTATGAAGGTGCGCGATCCACGGCCGCACGCATTGAAGCATCCGGGCGCATTCATGTCGTTGATTCGCTGAACGCGTCGGTTGGACAGGGCCAGTTGGCCGTACTGGCAGCGGAATGTGCGGAGCGTGGTCTCGACGTCGAGGCAGCCGTAGATGAATTGCGTGAGCAGATTCCAAAAACGCGAACCTACGCGTTGCTCTATGACCTGGATTTTGCCGTGCGCGGAGGTCGATTGCCACGATGGTTGAAGACCGTGACAGATCTGGTGCGCATGGTGCCGGTTGTCGTTGTAAAGCCCGATGGCCGAATCGGTGTCGGCGGCTGCCTGCTCGGGCGGCGCAATCGTGTCGTTCGATTTGCGCGTTTTGTCGCCAGGCGTTGTCGCGGCAACCCGGCGCTTGTTGCCAGCATCGGTCATGCGGTCTGTGCCGACGAAGCCAGGGAGCTTGCTACCGAATTGAGGCGCCTTTTGCCGGATGCCAGGGAGATACGCATTTGCGACCTGGGCACCGCAATCGGCGTCCATGGCGGACCCGGGACCCTGATTGTCTCCACCCGGCCGATTGGCCTAAACGAGTACATCCCCGACAGGATCGATTAATTCCTCGCCCTGGTTGCGGGCATTATTGACATTGCGACTGACCGGCCACGCCTGCAGTTTGGGCATGCGTTGACTGACACCGTCAAGAAAGTCCGGCGATCCAGCCAGCCATTCGTTTGCTGTTTCGGGTTGCAGGATAACGGGCATGCGATGGTGCAGGGGCTGCATAAAGTTGTTTGCAGCCGTGGTAATCAACGTGGTGCTCTGCAGCGATTCACCGGTTTCCTTGCTGTTCCAGGTTTCCCATAGGCCGGCAAGTCCGAATGGCTCGCCGCTCTTGAGCGAAATAAAATACGGAACCTTCACATCCGCCTGGCGATGCCATTCGTAAAATCCATCGGCCAGCACTATACAACGGCGATGTTTGAACGCGTCGCGATAGGATGGCTTTTCGGCAACCGTTTCCGCGCGAGCGTTAATCATCTTGTTGCCAATTGCCGGATCCTTTGCCCAGAACGGCACGAGCCCCCAGCGCAACATGACCAATTCACGATTCCGTTCTGCATCGTCGCGAATGGCCGCAACGTATTGTGTCGGTGCGATGTTGTAGCGTGGCTCCACAGTCAGTGAACCATCTGTGCCGAACAGCGCAGCGGTTGCCTCGCCAGGCGAGTAAAAAGCGAACCGGCCGCACATGCTACTCGCGAATTCCTATGCCCTTGCGCATCAGAATCACGCAGGCGGAAAACAGCAACACAACGAAACCAATCAGAATCGTGTAGGCATGGCCGATTGAAATATCCGACGCACCCAGGATGCCGTAGCGGAACGCGTTTACCATGTACAGGATCGGGTTGGCCCTGGATACCGTTTGCCAGAATTCCGGCAACAGTGAAATTGAATAGAAGACGCCGCCCAGGTAGGTCAACGGCGTCAGGACAAACGTTGGCACAATTGAGACGTCGTCGAATTTTTTCGCAAATATCGCGTTAATAAAGCCGGCCAGGGAAAACACGATGGATGACAGAAACAC
This sequence comes from Proteobacteria bacterium UBA1847, assembly GCA_002338605.1. Taxonomy (GTDB): domain Bacteria; phylum Pseudomonadota; class Gammaproteobacteria; order Steroidobacterales; family Woeseiaceae; genus UBA1847. The sequence continues at coordinate 8,438 of DDIP01000327.1, forward strand.
GATTGACACCATGACAAGTGGATACGCAACATTGAGATCCGTGAACATGAGTGCGATCAATGTCACGAGTGCTCCAACCATCAGGCCCCGAAGAACGCCGCCCGCCACATGTCCGATGATAATCGCGGCATTCGACATTGGAGCAACCAGCATCTCTTCGACATGGCGGCCAAACTTGGCACCAAAAAAAGAGGAAACGACGTTGCCGTAGGAATTGGTGATGACGGACATCATGATCAGGCCAGGCGCGATGTACTGCATGTAGTCGAACCCATCCATGCTGCCTATACGTCGGCCTATCAGGTTGCCGAATATAATAAAGTACAAGGTCATGGTAATCGCGGGCGGGACAATGGTCTGCGTCCAGATCCTCAGAACCCTGACCATTTCTTTGCGAATGATGGTTTGTACTGCCACCAGGTTAAGCGCGATGTTCATGCTGCGCGCCCATCGCCATTCTTGTTTTCGATCAGTCTCAGGAACAGTTCTTCGAGCCGATTCGCCTTGTTGCGCATGCTGACAATCTTGATGCCATATGTATCGAGTTGGGCGAAAAGCTCATTCAGATCCCGGCCCGGGCCTTTTTCGACTTCAAGTTCATGGTCATCGCGCAGGCTTGTTTTAAAGCCCTGCAGCTCCGGTGCGTTGTTGAGTCTATCGGCCACGCTGAGGATGAACACTTCACGTTGCAGCTTTCGCAATACGGTACTCATTCTCGCGTCTTCTATAATCCTGCCGCCATCGATGATGCCAATATTCCGGCACAGCGACTCGGCCTCCTCGAGATAGTGTGTGGTCAGGATTATCGTGGTGCCGTCACTATTGATCGCCTGCAGGTACTCCCACATCGATCGCCGGATCTCAATGTCGACGCCGGCAGTCGGTTCGTCAAGAATCAGCAATCGCGGTTCATGCACGAGCGCACGGGCAATCATCAGGCGCCGTTTCATACCGCCGGACAGGCTCCGGGCAATGTCGTTGCGACGATCCCAAAGACGCAATTCGCGAAGGTATTTTTCGGCGCGCTGCCGCGCGGTCTTGCCGCCGATGCCGTAGTAGCCCGCCTGGTTGAATACGATATTGCCAACCGACTCCCAGAGGTTGAGGTTGATTTCCTGCGGTACCAGCCCGATGCAGGACTTGGCAGCTGCGAGTTCGGTATCGATGCTGTGCCCGAATACACAGACTTCGCCCGCGGTCTTGTTGACCAGCGATGTGACGATACCGATAGCGGTGGTCTTGCCGGCGCCGTTCGGGCCCAGCAACGCATAGAAGTCGCCGGCTTCGACATTGAGGTCGATGCCCTTCAGCGCTTCGTTGCCGTTATCGTAGGTTTTTCTTAAGTTTCTGATCGTGAGTGCGTGCATGAGGTCGCGTATTGTACCCGCGAGCTCTCGCCATCGTCACACCTTCTTGTGGAAAATTCGCAGGGGCCCGGAAAGATTGCAGGCGGCTGATGATAGCTCCGCGGGTCGTTCCGATGGCGTCCTGGTCAGAAGCGTCTGCAGCGCACAAAGCTGAGATGAGCGCCGCAGGGTTTTGCTCGCGCTGGTCCCTGGCCCGAGCAACCGGTCGGCGATGGTGTCCGGCGTATCGAGCCGGGATTGGATCAGGTCCGTGCGTCCTCCAACCCGGTCCAGTAAAGTCAGCAATGGCAGTTCTGATATCGCGTCACACCAGGCAATTGTTGCTCCGCTGACGACGCGAACAGTGTAGGGGTTTTTTTGCGCCAGTTGCCAAAGGAAACTCAGTGCGGCGATCTGTACGCAATGCAGCAACGGAGTATGTCTGTCGGCATGCCCGATCAGATCCGGTTGCGATTCGGTGGCGAGCGCCTGTCGCCACCATTCCATGTCGTCTTCCCGCAGCGAGAAGAGCAAGAACGGTGTCGCTGCAAGTCGTCCCCGTTGCGGTCCCCTGAGTTCCGAGCTTGCCTTGATAAAGGCCGTGTTCAGCGCCAGCACGTTGTCATAGTCGTCCGGGCGCGGGCCCGGGTATCCGTTCATCTCCTGCATTGCCCCTGCTCCCTGCATGTTTCTTGTTGGTTTCGAGAGTTACTATATTTGGTCTTGTGGGACCGATAATGGATATTATAGAGTAGCAATACACAGTATATGGTAATTTTCTCTCAAAAGGGCCAAGAAATGCGATTTACAGACGACCGTTACGCCGGCGAGCGCAGCCAGTTCGAGCTGGCGCTCCGAATGATTCGACACGAAGCTCGCACGCGCACAATTCGCGAATGCACCGGTCTCTCCGACGATCGCATTCGAAAACTCTATACGACCTACTTCCAGAATAACGGTGTCGCCGGTATCAAACGCAGGCGCGGCAAATCGCCCTGACAAATTACGCGCTTTGTCAAAAACGCCGAAAACCAGATACAGGCAACAACCCTGGTCGCCCTTTTCACGGCTGGCCTGCTATTGCGCAGCGACCCGCAGGACGGCGTCCGCCCCCGCTGGCCTCGGCCTGACGTCGAATTTGGGCATCGCCTTTGTCGAGCGTATGAAACCTACCTGATGTTGCACCGCAATCCGCAGTTGAGTTTCGAATGGGCATGGAACCTGTTGCAGTGTATTTCCTATAACGACGAGCTGTATCTTGCGCATTGCAGCCACTGCACAGCATTCTACGTTCAGGACGCGTATGCGCTGGACAAGGGCATCTGCCCAGTCTGTGAGATAGCCTCCGGGCTTCATTAGTCATGTACAATTGGTCGGTCTTACAACAAAAACAGTCACAAGGGGATAGACCAAATGCTCAAAGAGTTCAAAGAGTTTGCAATGCGCGGCAATGTTGTCGACATGGCGGTGGGTATCATCATCGGTGCCGCGTTCGGCAAGATCGTGTCGTCGCTGGTGTCGGATGTCATCATGCCGCCAATCGGCGTTTTGATGGGCAGCGTCAGCTTCAGCGATCTTGCGCTCACGCTTGGTGAGTCGGGAGTAACTGTCAACTATGGCGTCTTCATCGACACGGTCATCAATTTCCTGATCGTTGCATTGGCTGTATTCATGTTGATCAAGGGCATCAACACGATGAAGAAAAAAGAAGAGGCAAAACCGGCAGAACCGGCCAAGCCTTCCAATGAAGAGGCCTTGCTGACCGAGATCCGTGACCTGCTGGCCAAGCAGTAGGCACTGAAAGACTTTAGTCGATGCACGGCCACAATGTGTTCGCAGGCGCGTTCGTCGATCGGAGCGGCGAGAAGCGCAAGGATGCGGACTGGCTGGACGGAGCGTTCAAGGACGAGCAAACGCGATTCATTCCGGTTTGGGGCGATCATTGCCTCGTTGGCGGCGACCCGCTTGAGCTTGTCTTGCTCAAGCGGCACCAGATCGAGCACTTCCTCGATGAACACAACCAGGTGTTTCTCGGCGTGTTTCGCGGCAATGCAGCCGTTGCCGTCGCGATTCACGCCGAAGGGTCGCCACCTTACGCCGAACTGGGCGAGTTCCAGGATTTACGATACCTCGGAAGCGCATTGCCGGCGAACCAGGCGAACCTCGCGGCACACGCTCGTGGACTGGTTCTCTGGCACGGCTCACAACAATTCTGCGGTGTTTGCGGGTCGTCCGCGCGTCCCGAAACCGGCGGCAATTCGCGGCGCTGCCTGAATCCCGATTGTGGCCGTGCGATCTTTCCCCGGGTTGATCCCGCGATAATTGTGCTGGTTACCCACAATGATCAGTGCCTGCTCGGACGCCAGAAAAGCTGGCCGGACGGTCGTTATTCAACAATCGCCGGGTATGTCGAGACCGGGGAAAGCCTGGAAGATGCGGTCCGGCGAGAGGTATTCGAGGAGACCAATATCCGGGTTGCCGATGTGCGCTATCACAGCTCGCAGCCCTGGCCTTTTCC
>DDIP01000327.1:12394-13345 GCA_002338605.1 Proteobacteria bacterium UBA1847
GCTCGCAGCCCTGGCCTTTTCCCTCTTCCCTGATGCTTGGCTTCGTCGCTGATGCAAGTCCGGCTGTCAAACAGAAAATCTGCCTGAACGACGGTGAACTGGAAGACGCACGATTTTTTTCCCGCAAGGAATTGCAATCCGGATTTCCGAAGCTGCCGTCCCGAATTTCGATAGCGCGCCGGCTCGTTGATTCCTGGCTGAACAACGACCTCGACGACAAACTCGAATCCCGATAGCGCGCCTTTCATCGTGTTGCCTGTCCACGGGACATACGGTTCCGGCCTCGTCCTGTGTGACAGCGCTGGTCAAAGGTGAATAAAGGAACGGCGATTCAATCCCGGCGGACAGGTCGCCGGTGACTCGGCGCAAGGATTTGAGGCTCAGGCGTAGACTCGGCACAGCCAGGCGCTGATATCCGCTATTTCCTGTGGGCAGACGGCATGCGCCATCGGGTAGGTATGCCACTCCACATCGTAGCCGGCTTCGATGAGCTTGTCTGCCGATGAACGACCCCATTCCAGTCGAAGTACCGGATCAAAATTTCCGTGCGCCATGAATATCGGCAGGTCTTTGCGACCAATGGCATTTTCGAGATCATCGGGCAGCGCCATATAGGTCGACAGAGCAATCAAACCCGCAATGTTGTGCCGCGTTTGCAGCGCCGTATGAATGGCAACGGCACCCCCCTGCGAAAAGCCGGCAATAACGATCTTTTGAGACGGGATACCGCGATCAATTTCGCGGCTGATCAGGTCTTCCAGCAACGCACTGCTCTTCAGCAGGCCGTCGCGGTCCGCGCGTCCCTCGGAGTCGAAACTCAAGATGTCGTACCAGGCCCGCATCGCCATGCCGCCGTTGATCGTAACGGGTCGCACCGGCGCATGCGGAAACACGAATCGCAGTGCAAGGCCGGCTGGCAGGCGGAGCTCACCGACGATGGGCTCGAAATCT
>DDIP01000327.1:13438-13895 GCA_002338605.1 Proteobacteria bacterium UBA1847
CCCCGACGATGGGCTCGAAATCGTGGCCGTCAGCACCAAGGCCGTGCAGCCAGATGATGCTGCCGGTGGGCTTCTCGCCGGTGACTACTTCGACCGTATCGCTACTTGGCATGGAATGGTTCCAAATATCATCAGGGCCGCGCAGTGTAACGCAAAAAGGCAAAAAAAGTCGGGCCGGGCCCTTGACTCCCTATGCGCATGATGTTCCACTTATGCGCATATTTATGCGAGCCAGCCTGTGCCGAACAAAGACCACCAACAACGTCGCGACGCGATTCGAACCCTGCTTCTGACCGGGCCGGCGGCGACCCAGGGCTCGCTGGTGGCGGCGCTGAACGAACAGGGATTTCGTGCAACTCAGTCGAGCGTCAGCCGGGACCTGCGGGAGCTCGGTGCCATTAAGACAGCACAGGGCTATGAACTGCCGCAAGATGGTCAAGGCGGCGACCGGCAGGGA
>DDIP01000327.1:14008-14550 GCA_002338605.1 Proteobacteria bacterium UBA1847
CCGCCGTCGCCGAACTGCTGCGTAACATTCATCCCGCCGGCCCAAACCTGTTGGTTGTCAAGACAGCCGTCGGCGCTGCCCAGCGTGTTGCACTCGCCTTTGATCGCTGCAACTGGCCTGAGGTGGTTGGCAATATCGGCGGCGACGACACGGTATTCGTCGCCACTGAGTCCGGCACCTCGCAGAAAAACCTGATTGCACGCATCGAACACTCCACCCGCTCCCGACCCGTACGGAATTACCAATGACCCAAGACGCCTCACCGATCATTCTCGCTTTCTCCGGCGGACTCGATACGTCCTTTTGCGTACCGTGGCTCAAGGAGAACCTGAAACGTGACGTCATCACCGTATGCGTCGACACCGGCGGCATCGACGCGCAGGCAGCTGCTGCGCTCCAGGAACGCGCGCTCGCATTGGGCGCAATCGAACACGTGCTCATCGACGCGAAGAAGGACTTCTTCGACACCGTGATTCGTTTCCTCATCGCCGGCAATGTATTGCGCGGGCAGGCCTATCCCCTCTGCGTGGGCGCGGAGCGCG
>DDIP01000328.1:0-692 GCA_002338605.1 Proteobacteria bacterium UBA1847
CGGGCTCCATGCTTGTGCCCAGCGACGGTCCCTGCGCGGCCCGCGCCGCCGTCCATTCCATCGCGCTACCCGTGGCCCTGCGATCGGAACACCGTCCGCCGTACGGACCTGACCCGCAAGGCGCTCCTGTACCCAGGTACGTAACGCCTCGTTCTCAACGAGCTTCGCCACCTTCGGTCGTCGGGCGCGTCGCTCAGCGTGCCACTGTGCTGTTGTTGCCCGATATGCAAAGCCACCACTCCGAGTCGCAGCATTTCGCCGCAGCTCCCGGGATATTGTAGATGGTGCTCTCCCCAGCCGGCGCGCAATCGCGCGTACACTCAATTCTTTCGCGTGAAGCAAAGCAATCTCCTCACGCTCGGAAAACGACAGATAGCGTCCTGATAGCGCTGCGAACTTGATCGTCGGCATCCCGCCTCCTTCTCTAAACCACCGGCAACCGACCGCCGGCGATACGCCGGCGATCCTACCAGCGTCTTCGCTCGAAGCCCCTCCTGCTATCGCCTTCCAGAACCGCTTTCGATGCTCCCGCTGCGCCACTGAAGGCCTACCAGGCGAGTATATGGGTGGTCTACCGGCCCGCGCCGATTGTCGTCTTTTAACCGTTGCCATCGCATCACCTCCATTTCAAGGTGTTGCGACGATCGTTTGAATCCACCCAATACGTCTCGATTCGCTACACCGAGCGGCTC
>DDIP01000328.1:709-8444 GCA_002338605.1 Proteobacteria bacterium UBA1847
CCCTCCGCGGTCTGCTGACCGCGTCTCCTCCGGAGGTCGGATCAAGAGCCTCCTAGCTCTTGATGGCGTGCAGCACGTGTCGATCAAGTACACCGAACGCCTGGCCGAAGCGGGCATCGAGCCCTCCGTCGGCAGCGTCGGCGACAGTTACGACAACGCGCTCGCAGAGACGATCATCGGTCTGTACAAAACCGAGCTCATTCGCCAGCGTGGACCCTGGCGCACGATCGACGACGTCGAATACGCCACCCTGGAATGGGTCGACTGGTTCAACCATCGTCGTCTGTTCCAGCCGATTGGCGACGTGCCACCGGCAGAATTTGAAATGGCGTACTATCGCCAGCAGGACGAGTCAGCCATGGCGGCTTGACTCAAACGAACGGGTCTCCGGAATACCCGGGGCGGTTCACAACATCTCGATTGTAAGGCAGAGTTTACTGCTGGGTATTGGTTTGCTGTTTGCCGCCAGCGCAGCGATGCTTCGCGTTCTCGTATCACTCAAGAATATGACGTCCACACCGGTCGTTCTCTTCGCACACACGCCGGATCTCAGGCTTCAGCTGCTCATTCCGTATCGCGGTGGCTGCAGGATGGGATCCCGCTACCGGCCATTCATCTCGTAGTACGTCGACGGGGCGATCGGCAGTACCCTGCAGATCGGCTCGACCCCGAAGCGGCCACGGTAATCCCCGATGTAGCTGACCATCACTTGCGTCGGCGATGGAGCTCCGCCAGGGGGAAATAGGCAGAGGCCGTGCGTAGCACCTCATTGGCCCGCTTTAACTCACGGTTCTCGCGCTCCGGGACCTTGAGCCGATCATAGTCGCTCGTGGTCATGCAATCTCGGCGACCCTGATCACGCTCTGCCTGACGCAGCCACTTTCCTTGCGTCTCCGCCGTACAGCCAATCTTCGACCCTACAAATCCGATTGCTGCCCATTGCGACTCATACTTCGACTCATGCGCGAAAACCAGTCGCAATGCCGGTCCCCGCACGTCCGCGGAATATTTCTTGTTTCTGTTCATTGCTCCATTCTTTCGAGAAATGGAGCCTGCGGGAAAGCCCGGGTGTATCAATCGGCGAATTATTTGCGCAGTGACGGGGCCAAATCAGAAGCTGAACCCAAACTCGATGCCAACCCGTCGTCGCGCATTAGGATGGTCGAACGTACCGCCGAACTCAGGTGCCGGAATCACTTCCTCAAGATATTTTTCATCGGTCAGGTTCGAAGCGAACGCTGCGACTGTCCAGCTTTCTCGTTTCAGTCCGACTCGAAGATCGACCGTCGCAAAAGCGTCACGCTGCGCGTTCGAATAATCGGCAATGCCAAGAGCGCCAGCGCCGGCTCCGAAGCCGAGCTCAAACAGTGGCTGAAAAATCGTCGGGCGCTGACCTTCCTGCACCGTGTGGAACCAGGTCTCGCCAATAAATTGCGCATCGACACGTGCAAAAATATTCATCCCGTTTGACAAGGGGAATTCGATATCCCCGCCGACATTAACCGTGTACTCAGGCGTATACGGCGATTCGTTACCAACCGTGTCAGGGCGAGAACTATTGCGTTTAATCTCGCTGTCCGTGTAATTCGCCCCGGCATAAAACCGCAAATTGTCCGTTGCGTGGTAACTAGCGTCCAATTCGACACCGAAAATCTCAACTTCATCGACATTCGAGACCACGCGCAAAAGACCGAACGTACCGACGAAAAACTCGAAGAACTGCATGTCGTCGACTTCGGTGTAATAGGCGGCCCCGTTAAGCAGCAAGCGGCCATTGGCAAACCGTGATTTGAAACCGAGTTCGAATGCGCTGGATGTTTCCTCTTCATAATCATCTGTGATGACTGGCAGAGGTACTCCCAAATCGTCGGCGAAATTGATACCGATCCCGCCGTTGATAAATCCGTTGATAAACAAATTGACTGTTGCGGCACTTCCCGAGTTATTGAATCCCCCGGCCTTGAAACCGACCCCCCAACTGCCAAACAATGTCGTGTCGTCGGTAGCGTCCCAACTTAGCGATATTTTCGGTTGTATTTCTGAGAACGACTTGCTCTTGTCGGGAATTATGCCGGCCGGGTTGATCAGGCTGCTTAGGGCCGGGTTCAACGGATCATCCAGGGTCATGTCGAAATTCAGGTCAATTACCTGCTGGGTAACATTGGTTGGCACGAGGCTCGACACGTCCCTGTCCTCATTGTCGTAGCGCAGTGCGAAAGATATTTCCGTGGCGTCGCTGATGTCGTATTCGATCTGTCCGAATACTGAAAATACCTGCGTGTCAAATTGGTCGTGGATCAATGATGCCGTAGTGTTCGGGCCACCAACCTGCAACAGGCCGCGGATCGGCGCAGCCCCACTATCGCGGTTGAGAGACACGCCGACTTCGCGGTCAATATCCAGAAAATAGATGCCACCCATCCAGCGCATTCTTTGATCGGAATTGGATGCGAGGCGCAATTCAACGCTGAGATCTTCCTGGTTGCGAACCTGCTCCTGAATGCCGTCACACGTCGTCGGCGTATAGGCTCCCAGGAATGAGCCGTTCGGATCAAATATCACGCCGACCGGAGATGTGCCAATGAACTGCGGTGGTTGCAACTGAATACCACTGGCATTCAGGTCGGTCACCGTTTGCTGGCACACGGGATCATTGTTATAAAATCCGAAAGCAGCAGACGTGCCGTCGGACATCAGATTATTTTCGTTGTCGCTGTAGAGCATCCAGCCAGTCAATGTCGCCCGGGCCATCTCGTAATCGAAGCGAGTAGAAAATTCGAATACCTCCTGGTCGTTGTCGGAAACGATATTGGGTTGAAACAAGAACTCGAAGTCATTGCTGTCCTGGAACGCCGATGGCGTATTGGTGGCGGCCGCAAATACCGGCAGATGGAAGATTGAATTGAAGCTTATTGACGATGCATCGACTTCGCCGAAGCGGACCTTGGAATCAAAAGTCAGAGACTCAGTGGCGTCCCACACCAGCCGACCATTGATGTTGAAACTCTCGAATGCATCGACGGTGGGAGCATTATTCTGAAAACTGTTTCGATAAAATCCGTCTGATTCACGGAAGTCGGCAGCCAGGTCGAAATACAGTTCGTTTTGAATCAGTGGCCCGGAATACGATGCGAAAGCGTCAATGGTGTCGTCTTCGGCAAAACTCACTCGGCCATGAAACTCGGGTTCGTTGCCGGGTTTCCTGGTTGTAACAATAATCGCTCCAGCTGCGGCGCTTCGGCCATAGATTGCGCCTTGCGGTCCCTTGAATACCTCGATCTGCTGCAAATTAGTGTATTCGCGGTTAAACGCGGCCGGGTTCGTATAGAGAATGCCATCGATCAAAAAGGCGAAACTGGTTTCGGCGTCGCGCGCACCATTGATGCCGCGAATATTGACCTGGGTATCGCCAACTTCTGCGGCGTTCACCATGCTGACCCCCGGCGTCAGACTGATGAAATCTTCTGCCCGCCGGACGCCGGCGCTGTCAAGCACGCCCGCAGTCAGTGCCGTCACGCTGCCGGGTACATCCTGCAGGCTCTCGGACCTTCGCCTGGCTGTGACAACAACCTCCTCAATGGTGAAGTCATCGTCGCTTTGTCGCTGCTGCGCTTCCACCGTGCGAGGTGACAACAGAGTCATCGCTGCAAGACTGAGTAATGCCATGCCCAGCATTGGAAAAAAGTAACGTTTCATCGTTCTATCCCCCGTGATTCAATTCAGCGGCCTTGGTCGAGCCAGGACAACTTTTGTATACAATATAGCGAATATTCGTTCAGATCGGTGAATCAGTCAGTCATTGGCCCCAATATCGTATACAACGCGGCATTCACGGGCCAGGGTTCGGGCGATGCTTGCTTCGGAATGCCCGCCGTGCCGCCATGACGTGAGAGCGCATTACCGACTCGGCCCAGGCCGCGTCGCCGGCTTCGATGGCTTCGACGATCTCAAGATGATGATGAGCACTACGGCCCAGGTCATCATCGTCATAATCGCGAAATGTCTGCAGGACCAGCGGAGCGCTGGAAATTGTTACCAACGTCGCCTCCAGTCGAGCGCTCGACGCCACCTGCAGCAGGCGATGATGAAACTGGCTGTTGAGGTCCGCGATTCGTTCGAGGTATCCAGGCGAACGCGCCGACGCTTCTTCGCACTGGGATACGGCCAACTGGCGTAGCTGAGCTACGTCCGCGTCAGTCGCTTTGCCTGCCGCCAGGCGAGCACCATAGCCTTCCAGCATGGCCCGCAATTCGAAAATGTCCTCGGCGTCCTGGACGCTCCACGTCGTTACGAATGCGCCCTGGTGCGGCACAAATCGCACGATGCCTTCTGCTTCGAGGCGGCGCAATGCCTCTCTGACGGGGGTTCGACTGACACCTGCAGATTCGGCGATTTCCTGCTCCGTTATGCGGGCACCGGGTGGATGCGCGCCCTCGATAATGCCGGCGCGTAATGTTGTGTACGCTCGCTGTGCCGCTTTCATGGCTTAAATGTCCGTTGGGCAAGTCTCGACCGGCCCTGGTACAACCGGCTAGTTGGCCCGGTTGTATACAACTTATGGATGACAATCCCCGTTTGTTGTATTTTCTACCAACAATAGCGCATGATTGTATACCATCAACGGCGCGATGAACCAAGAACCGAATGCCCGCAGAAGACAGCATGCACGAATCATCATGAACGAAAGGACCCTTGACAGACATCCGGTTGGATGAAATCAACGCGTGTCAGCAGGAAGAGACGCATTTGGCCCCGCCGGTGGCGCCGATATTCGCCTGCCGGGCGTGAGCGACGCAGCCAGCGGATCGATATTCGCGATGCCGGGTGAGGCGCTCACCGTCCGTTGCCAGGACATGCGCAGGTAAACGAAGTGACCGAGAATCTATCCGCGAACTACAAAAAGGCCTACGACAACCGGCTCGGCTTTGGCCGGCGCCCGGCATTGATTCTGGTCGATTTCGTGCAGGCGTACTTCGATCGCGGTTGCGATTTGTATGCGGGCGTCGAGAACGCGCTGGCCTCCGCGCTTCGAGTACGTAACGCAGCACGTGGCGCGGGTATCCCGGTGATCTACACGAATGTTGTCTATCATAGTGACGGCGCTGATGGCGGTGTGTTTTTCAGGAAAGCACCGGTATTGAAGAACTTTGTGCTGGGCAACCCGATGGGCGATTGGCCAAAAGATTTGCAGCCGGCGGCCGGCGAGTTGGTTATTTCAAAACAGTACCCGAGCGCATTTTTCGGAACATCGCTGGCTTCGACATTGAGAGTCATGGAGATCGATACGCTTGTCATCACGGGCGTGACAACGAGCGGCTGTATACGGGCAACCTGCGTCGACGCAATGTCACACGGATTTATCCCGATCGTTGTAGAGGATGCATGCGGTGATCGGCATGAAGCGCCGCACAACGCCAATCTGTTTGACATGAACGCCAAGTACGCGGATGTAGTCACCGAAGTCGAAGCGGTCGACTACCTGAAGAAGTATCACGGGAACTGACGCGAAAGGAAATCACGGAATGAAATCGCAAAGTATCAGCATCGTCGAGGTTGGTCCGCGCGACGGATTGCAAAGTGAACCGGAGGTGCTTTCGACACGCAGCAAGGCGAAGTTCATCGAGTTTGCAGTCGCCGCAGGTATCCGGCGCCTGGAAGTCGCTAGTTTTGTGCATCCGAAAAAAGTGCCGCAGATGGCGGATGCCGAGGCCCTGCTCGCCGAGTTGCCATTACTGGAAGACGTGTCGTATATCGGCCTGGTCATGAACGAACGTGGCCTGGATCGCGCGCTGGCGACGCCCGTGCACGAGATCGGCATGGTCGTCGTTGCGACCGATACCTACAACCAGCGAAACCAGGGGTTGCGGACCGACGAATCGGTCAATGATTGGCTGAAAATTGCGGCGCGCGCCAAGGCTGACGGGAAGCTCGCAAACGTTATGATATCGTCGGCATTCGGATGCCCTTTCGAAGGCGAGGTATCGCCGCAGCGTATTATCGAGATTGCGAAAAGAGTCATCGAGGCGGAACCGGCGGAACTCGGCATTGCCGACAGCATTGGCGTCGCGGTCCCGAACCAGGTTCGCGATTTGCTCAGTATGCTACGTGAAGTAATTGGCAAGACGCCACTGCGTTGCCACCTGCACAATACGCGCAATACTGGTCTTGCGAATGCGCAGGCAGCCATTGACTCAGGGGCCGTGTCGATTGATGCAAGTATCGGCGGCATCGGTGGCTGCCCGTTCGCACCCGCGGCGACCGGCAACATTCCAACTGATGATTTGTTGTACCTGTTGGACCGGTCCGGTGTTGAAACCGGTGTGTCGCTGCAGAAAATTATTGCTGCCAGCAAGTGGCTCGAGCAGGAACTTGGCCGGGGTGTGCCGGCAATGCTGCCAAAAGCGGGCATATTTCCAGGCACATTGACGGCAACACGTTAGGGAACCTCTGATGAAGTCGTGTTTGCGAGGAATAAAGTGACGAAGCAATCGTTGAGCCGCTGAGAACAAAGTAAGAGATCACTTCGTTGCGCTCGCAATGACAGGGAATTTCGCATTAATCAGAGCTTACCGAGTACCTGTTGCGGCGGTTCATTTAATGCTTGTAACGATGTCGCCATCACAATCTCTGGAGAGTCGTGATGACTGTTTTGAACAGCGTCCACCACATCAACTTTGTGGTATCGGATATCGATGAGTCTGTAAGAGCTTATCAGCGCATTCTCGGTCTCGGCCCATTCGAATTTGAAGACCTGCTGGAACGCGGCGTCAGGACGGCCCGCACTCGGCTGGGAGACGTGTGGATAGTGCTTGTGTCACCGCAGGACGAAGAGTCCATCGTGGGACGTTACCTCAGGGAACACGGTGAAGGTTTTCTGCTATTGTCCTTCGGAGTCGATGACCTCGACCTGGCAATGCTCGATCTTTCAAAGCGAGGCGCAATGGCCCCCGATAGCAAACCGCGATCGGGAATCCTTGGATGGCCTGTCGCCGACCTCGACACGGAAGAAACGCTAGGTGCCAGGTTTCATTTGACGCAGCATCCTGGAAGCTCGGCACGACCGTGACCAACGGTGATGTGGCCGAGACCCTCGAACCGGCCTTGCGGGCGTCGGGTTGCGATCTTGTCGACGAAAGCTTGATGATTCTGACGCCAGCACATGTCTACTTGGGACGTGGGCAATCAATACTGGAAAACCGAAAACAGATCTAGATCATGGGCCATCGCGAAACGTCGATCGCACAATCGACGGCACGCCGCGTAACATGAGAATAATGAACAGAACTCTCGTTTAGCTATTCGCTACCTTGGATAGATTATTTATAATGCTGAATCCGCGACCGCGTCTTTATCGGCTCACCGCAGTTTTTAACGTCGACCCCGGGGCGTCAACACGCTCGGCTTATTGCGGTGCAAACGGATCGGGATTCGTCGCGTGCAGGGAGGTCAGCCTGTGAAACCCAGTACACCGTTCAACCGAGTTGCCCGTGAACAACTGCCAGCGCACATGGAAAAAGCCCGGGATGCAGCACAGGCATTGCACGGAGACACTACGTTCGTGGAAGTCCTGGGCAACATTCCGGCAATGTACGATTGGTATCTTGATGATTTTTATCAGAAAGTTTTCTATTCTGGCCGGATCGAGCGTCGCATTGTCGAGTTGGTCCGGCTGCGCCTAGCCAATATCCATGGCTGCGCATTCTGTAATCGCTCGGATACGCTGGCAGCGCTGGAG
>DDIP01000328.1:8539-12643 GCA_002338605.1 Proteobacteria bacterium UBA1847
GCTCGGATACGCTGGCGGCGCTGGCTGCCGGGGTCTCACAGTCGCAGGTTGATCAGCTTGGCGAATACGAGAACGGACCGTTTACAGCCGCCGAAAAGGCGGCGCTCGCGTTGGCCGACGAGATGGTGCTCACGAATCCGAAAGGCGCTGTAACGCCGGAGCTATACGCCCGCTGTCGGGAGCAATTCTCGGATGCGCAACTGGTTGAGCTGGGGATGATTATGGCCGTGCTGTGCGGCATGGCGAAGTTCATCTTTACCTTCGACCTGGTCGAGAAAGAGGATTACTGCCCGTTCGTGCCGTCCGGCAGTGCGTAGTCCGAGGCCGCTCCCGTACCTGTGGCATGTCCCTGGTGCTTCAGTCGGCGTCCTTGAGTCGCAGCCCGTCGGGGCTCGGCGTGTCGATGTCCCGATAGATCAGCCAGCGGCCCTGGTCGTTCCTGCGCAAGACGTTGAGATAGTAACCGGGATCCTCAATGCCGTCGTCTTCATCGACAACAAGAAACAGCCCGGTAACGAACGCGACGTCATCGAATACCCGCAACTCCAGCATTTTGCCGTATAACTCGCGCTCGGAACCCGACGAGTAATTTTCTGCATAAAACGTTCGTGCGCCCTGCCTTCCCGACAGCAGTGCCCGGTTGCGCGTCATGATCTGCATGTCTTCGTGATACATCGAGGCGACCGCGTCGACGTCGCCGGCGTTTCGCGCCGCGGTCCAGTCATTGAACACCCCGAGAATCGCGTCGATATCAGCCTGATTGCCCTCGAATTGAATGTCTTCACCGGCGAGCAGGCCGACCGGCGAACCGACGAATAATGCCAGCAGCAACGCCGGGATCCGAATTGCGCCGTGTCGTTTGTGCCGCGTCATGCCTACTCCAAACTTTGTTGTAAAAAAATGTCTGTTACGTGACCATGCTATCACACGGAACTGAAACCCATCGGGCGGATCGCGACCGTGCCGGACGCCGCGATCTTTCCCGATTAACGGAGATAACCATGCTGGACCCGAAGAAGTTTCCCGTCATTCGACGCTGGCCGGCCCGGCACCCGGAGCGCATTCAGTTGTATTCGCTGAATACGCCGAATGGTGTCAAAGTCTCGATCATGCTCGAGGAGACCGGCTTGAGTTACGAGCTGCATCTCGTCGACATACTAAACGATGAAAGTCGCTTGCCGGAATTCCTGGCACTCAACCCTAACGGCAAAATTCCGGCCATCATCGATCCGGACGGGCCCGGCGGCGAGCCGATCGGAGGGTTCGAATCCGGCGCCATACTGATTTACCTCGCGGAGAAATCCGGGCAATTCCTGGCCGCGGATCCGGCCGTGCGTCTGCAGACACTGCAATGGGTATTCTTTCAGGTCGCGTCGATCGGGCCCATGTTCGGGCAACTGGGGTATTTCTACAAATACGCCGGCCGCGAGATTGAGGACAAGCGGCCGCTGCAACGCTATGCTGCCGAGACGCAACGCCTGCTCGGCGTCCTCGATACCCGGCTCGACGGACGGCGCTGGATCATGGGCGACGACTTCAGTATCGCCGATATCGCGACACTCGGTTGGGTGCGGAGTCTGCGTGAACACTATCAGGCCGGGGGCTGGCCGATATCGGCGCGTTCCCCCGGCTTTCTGGCTGGTTACAGCGGGGCTTGGCGCGGCCAGCTGTGCAGCGGGGTGTCTACATTCCGAGGAAACCGTGACCGTGCGTGTTGTGCTCAATAAGACCTATTGTTATATTGATAACGTGAAAATAACATTAACCCGTAGGTATTCCCGGCATACCGACTTCGCGGAATCTGTGAGCCAATGACCGAGAGTTCAACGCGCAAGGGCCCATTGACCGACATTCGGGTCATCGAGCTCGGACAATTGATTGCCGGCCCGTATTGCGGCCAGTTACTGGCGGACATGGGGGCCGACGTCATCAAGGTCGAGCCGCCCGGGAGTGGCGATCCCATGCGGGTCTGGGGTCGTGGCGACTACCCGTTATGGTGGAGCGTCTGCGCACGCAACAAGCGCGTCGTTACGGCTAATTTGCGCGAGCCGGAAGGCCAGCAACTGGTCCGGGAACTGATTGCAGGCGCAGACATGCTGCTCGAAAATTTCCGTGCCGGGACGATGGAGCGCTGGGGGCTCGGCTACGAGGAACTAAGCAAAGACAATCCACACCTGATCATGATTCGCGTATCCGGTTACGGACAGGACGGACCGTACTCGTCACGCGCGGGATATGCGGCGATCGGCGAAGCTATGGGTGGCATGCGCTACCTGTGCGGGGAACCGGACCGCCAACCCAGCCGTGCCGGCCTGTCGATAGGGGACACGCTGGCCGCGACTTTTGCGTGCACAGGCGCGCTGGCGGCATTGCATCACCGCAACAAGACGGGTGAAGGGCAGGTCATCGATGCATCGATATATGAATCGGTGCTCAATGTCATGGAAGCGACCATTCCCGAATACACCGTCAGCGGCTACATTCGCGAACGTTCAGGTTCTTCGTTACCGAATGTAGCGCCGTCCAATATTTACCAATGCCGCGACGGTATTTTTCTCATTGCCGCGAACCAGGACACTGTGTTTTCGCGCCTCGCAAAAACCATGGGGCAACCCGGGCTCGCCACGGATGAACGCTTCGCGACGCACACCGCAAGAGGTCGCAATGCAAAGGATTTGGACGAAATCATCAACGACTGGACGAAGTCCCGTAGTGTTGACGAAGTCGACCGCTTGATGCAGGAAGCCGGGGTACCGGCCGGAAAAATATATCGGGCGCCGGAGATGCTCAAAGACCCACATTTCGAGGCACGCAATGCGATTGTCGCAACGCCGACCGACGAATGGCCGGATTTGAAAATGCAGAATATATTTCCACGAATGTCAAAGACGCAGGGCGAGATTCGCTGGCCCGGGATCACGACGCTCGGTGCACACAACGATGAGATATACAGGAACATGCTCGGCAAGAGCGACGAGGAGCTCGCCGCACTGAAGGCCAGGAATATTATTTGACATGCACGATCGGATTGGGGAATAAGCAATGAGTTATCGGCTCGGAGTCGATGTTGGCGGTACGTTTACCGACCTGCTGCTGGTCAACGAAGCCAATGGCGAAACATTCATGGCAAAGGTGCCGTCGACACCGGAGGATTCGTCCATCGGTGTGCTGAACGGCATCGGCCGCATTTGTGAGCAATCGGAAATCGATCCGACGAAAGTTGCCAAGGTGATGCACGGGACGACCGTGGCAACCAACGCGGTCCTGACCCGCAAGGGTGCCAGCGTCGGCCTCGTCACAACCATCGGATATAGGCAAGTCCTGCAGGTTGCACGTTCGTTCTGTCCTGGCGGTCTCGGCGGTTGGGTAAGTTACGTGAAGGCACCGTTGCTGGCGCCTCTGGAACTGACGATCGAAGCCGACGAGCGTATCGCTGCGGATGGCAGCATCGTGAAGCCGCTGGAAAAGGCGGCCCTGAAATCGGAACTCGAGCGCCTCGCCGCGACGGGGCGCGTCGAGGCATTGACAATTTGCCTGATGAACTCTTACGTCAACGGTGAGCACGAGGTTGCGATTCGAGAAATTGCCGAAGGAGTGTTCAGCGGCATCCCGATTTCGATCTCCAGCGAAGTCGTGCCCGAGATGCAGGAATATGAACGCACCGAAACGACGGTCGTCAATTCCTATGTCCGTCCGCAGGTATCCCGCTACGTCGCCAATCTGCAGTCCTCTCTGGAAGACCGGCTCGGCGATGAAGTCGATCTAGCGATCCTGCGATCCGATGGCGGCCTCGCGTCGTCGCGTGCGGCCGGCGAGTCGCCGGTTAATCTCTTGATGTCCGGCCCTGCCGGTGGCGTTGCCGGTGCGATGTACTTCTGCCAACGCGGCGGTTTCGACAATATCCTGACATTCGACATGGGGGGCACGTCGACCGACGTGGCCCTGATCCAGAACGGCGAGGCGCTGGTCCGCCGCGAGACACGGGTTGGCGATATTACCGTTCGCGCACCATCGGTCGATGTGCGAACGATCGGTGCCGGCGGCGGCTCAATCGCCTTTGTACCGGAATTGACTCGCGCGCTGCGCGTCGGCCCCGACTCGGCC
>DDIP01000368.1:0-5625 GCA_002338605.1 Proteobacteria bacterium UBA1847
CGTCGGAGCAGCCGGCAACGGCCAGCAATATTACCAGTCGTCGAATTACTCGCCGAATTCCCAGGTGACTTCCACACCGTAGGTTTGTGGCTCATTGACAAAGCCGGTGTTGTTACTGAAGTCGACAAAACCGAGGACGTTGTCCTGATCGGTCAGGTTGCGGCCGTAAAGGGCGAAATCCCAGCCACTGTCGTGATTCTTGTAGCCGAGGCGAAGACCGGTTTCATAATGACCGTCGGTCTTGAACTCGGCGGCTTCGTACAGCGGCATGTTGATGTCGCCGTACCAGACGATGTCCGTCGCGACATAAAGCTCGGAGTTGTTTCGAACCGGCGCATGCACCCGCATGTTCAGGTTGTGCGTGGTCTTCGGAGCGCGCGGGAATGGGTTGCCGTCGACCAGCACCTGGCCGGCAACCGCCGGATTTGCCGGGTCCAGCGGCGTGCAAAGGCCTGAGCCGCAGGGCACTGTTCCGAGCGTCGGGTCCTTGATTTCGGTGTCGTTGTAGCTGGTACCGATGGACAGCAGGAAGTAATCCGTAATCAGGAAGTCGGCTTCGAACTCGAAGCCGCTGGCTTCACCCGACTTGGCATTGATGACCTGGTTGGTGTTCGTTGCGCCACCAATAACGGACAACTGCATGTCATCGACCTCGTAGTGGAACACGGCGAAGTTGACGCGACCACGACCACCAAACAGGTCGGCCTTGATACCGGCTTCAATCGAATCGATCGTTTCAGGTCTTGCAACCGTCGGCGTTTCGAGGAATGCGACGTCGCGTCCCTGGATCGTCTGCGCGCGGAAGCCATTGGCAGCGCGTGCGTACACGCTGGCGTTGTCGGTGAACGCAAAATTCGCACTGGCCTCCCAGCTCAGCTGGCCGTCGTCAACACTGATCGGCGCAGCGATAAAGGTCGGGATGCCAAGGTCAAGCCAGAGCTGACCGAACTGCAGGACCTGGAAGTTCTTCTCGTCGTCCGTGTAGCGCACACCGGCGGTCAGGTTCAAGCGATCGGTGACGTCCCAGCTTCCCTGCCCGAACACGGCCCAGGTGTCGTTCTCCTGCTGAATCTTCGTGTCCTGCTGATTGCCGGCAAAGCCAAAGGAGGCAAAAGAGTCGGTCGTGACGACCAGGTCAGATCGGAAGTAAAATGCGCCGATCTGCCAGTTGAAGCGCTCGGCGCCGTTGCTCGCGATGCGGAATTCCTGAGTCATCTGATCGGTGTCGGCGCCGTCTTGCGTGACCGAAGACGTATTGATGGTGCCCGGGAACGTAAGCGCCGGATTGCCAAAAATATTCACGTTGGGATCAAAAGTGATGCCGGGCGGAACGCCTGCGCTCTGCGTAAAGTCCACAACACCGCCATCGATATCGCCGCGGCTGAATCCGTCAGCCTGTTGATAGGACGTGATTGAGCTCACGGTCACGTTATCGAAATCCCAGGTCAGGTTCAGCGTTGTACCGTGCGACTGATA
Source organism: Proteobacteria bacterium UBA1847 (assembly GCA_002338605.1). Taxonomy (GTDB): domain Bacteria; phylum Pseudomonadota; class Gammaproteobacteria; order Steroidobacterales; family Woeseiaceae; genus UBA1847. The sequence goes on from DDIP01000368.1 coordinate 1,477, forward strand.
CGCCTGCGGGTTGTTGTCGCCGTCGTCGTAGTAGACTACGTCGCGGTCATAGTTCTGGTTGAGACTATTGCTGCCGGTGTCAAAAACGTTGGCGCGAAATATGGACGATGTTCCGTCGAGACTGCGGTTCTGGTGAGACAGCAAGGCGGTCAATCGGTCGGTCGGCGTCCACTCGAACTGCAGGCGGCCGGCTGATTCCTTATAACGGCCCAGCGACTTCTGACCGGTGTAACCATTGGTGATCCAGTTGTCGCGACTCCGATGCAGCACAGACACACGGGCATTCAGCTCGCCGTCGATCAGGCTGCCGCCGACGGCACCCTCATAATTCTGCGTTGCGTACCGGCCGTAGGAGCCCTTTATGTATCCGGACAATTCGTCGCTTGGGCGGCGCGTATTGATCTTGACGATACCGGCCGTCGTGTTGCGCCCGAACAGCGTGCCCTGCGGTCCGCGAATGACTTCGATGTTCTGGACGTCGAACAGCGGGAAGCCCTTCAGGACAACGTTTTCCATGACGACTTCGTCCATGATCAGCGACACCGGTTGCGACGCAGCCAGGTCGAAATCAATATTGCCCAGTCCGCGCAGGTAAAAACGCGGTGCGGAACGACCGTTGGACGACTCGGCGTACAGTCCCGGGACACGGCCGGACAACGCAAGAATATCCTCACTGCCCGAGAACAGCGCATTCAGGCTTTCACCCTGCATTGTGGCAACCGAAATAGGTACATCCTGCAGCGATTCTTCCCGTTTTTGCGCCGTAACGACGATTTCTTCGAGGATGATGCCCTGGCTCTGGGCGCTGGCAGGCAGCGCGAACAGGCCGCTGACGGCGAGGGCCCCCACAGCACCGGTGACCCGGCGCAGGACGGAGAATGGATTATTTGTTGGTTTCATACCACACATCGTGGATCTCCTGATTAAGCGTCCGCGCAGTATAGCGCCGTTACTCCAGTGAGGTGTAGTGCCGCAACAAAAATCGTGGGACACAAACACACAAAAAGATAAGGTCGCAGTCACCGTAATTATGAATCCGCTGCGCGACACCCCTGGGAATGCTGACGGTGTCCCCGGCGCGAACTTCGCGAGGCGCCGCATCGCCGACCGTCATGAGGCCCAGTCCGGACTCGATCACGTACCATTCAGCGACGGCGAGGGCGTGCAACTGGGTCGTGACGCCGGGCTCAACCCGGGCCCGGGCGATAGACACCTCGGGACTGCCGTCGTGGTTGAGGAGTTCGCTGATATAGCAGCGCTCGCTGGTCCAGGTTTCGCCGGGTTTCGCTTTGTTGCTCATTCAGTGGACAATACACCGATCAATGCTCGGGAGAACAACATGGCGGACACGCCGTCGATCGGCGAATTGCTGGATCTTGCTGGCGAGACGGTACTGGTGACCGGGGCCAGCAGCAATATTGGCCAGGCCATTGCTGCCCGGCTTGCCAGCGCCGGCGCAGCGATACTTGCCCACTACAACAGTAATGAAGCGGCGGTACAGGCCCTGCTGGGGCGCATTGGCGGTGGCCAGGCACTGCAAGCCGATCTGGCCGACGAGCAGTCCGTCGACACGATGCTGTCCGCCGTGCAGCCAACATTGCTGGTGCACAACGCAGCGCAACAGACCGTGCAAAGCCTCAAAACAATGCAATTGGCCGACTGGCGATCCATGATGGCGGCGAATCTCGATAGCGCATTCCAGTTGACACAGCGATTGGCCAGTCGTTGGGCCGCCGTGGGTCATTGCGGCGTAATCGTCAATATCAGTTCGATCGAAGGCACAGACCCGGCCCTCGGGCATGCACACTACGCGACCAGCAAGGCTGGCCTCGCCATGCTCACGCGGGCAGCCGCACAGGAATTCGGCGCGGCCGGCATTCGTGTCAATTGCGTATCGCCGGGCCTGATCGATCGCGATGGACTTCCGGAGGAGTGGCCTGACGGTGTAAATCGCTGGCGCACCCGTGCACCGTTGGCCCGGCTGGGGACTCCCAATGATGTCGCCGACGCTGTATTGTTTCTGGTCAGCCCGGCGTCTCGCTGGATCAGCGGCGCCAACCTTGTTGTCGACGGCGGTATGTCGGCACAGGGCAAGTGGTAACAACAAAAGCGACAAATCAATGGCAACCAAACACATGAATGCGGCTCCCGGCGACTTCGCCGAAACGGTGCTGATGCCCGGCGATCCCCTGCGTGCCAAATACATCTGCGACACCTATCTCGACGACGTCAGACGCGTCACCGACGTACGCAACATGTGGGGTTTCACCGGTGCCTACAAAGGCCAGACGGTTTCGGTTATGGCTCATGGCATGGGAATTCCGTCGGCATCGATTTACTGCACCGAGCTCATCACCGAGTACGGCGTCAAGCGGGTCGTTCGTGTCGGCAGCTGTGGCACTTCGCATCCTGATGTTAAATTGCGCGACATCATTATCGCGATGGGCGCATCCACCGACTCGAATTGCAACCGCATGCGTTTCGGTGGCTATGACCTCGCGGCGCTGGCGAGTTTCGATCTGGTGTCGAAGGCGGTAGCCGCGGCGAAAGCACACAAGGTTCGCTATCACGTTGGCAATATTTTCTCCGCCGATCTTTTCTACACACCCGATCCGGGCATGTTCGACACGATGGCCAAATACAATGTCTACGGCGTCGAAATGGAGGCGGCAGGAATTTTTGCGATTGCCGCTGAGAATAATGCAGAAGCGCTGGCCATCTGCACCGTCAGTGACGATATCGTCTCGGGCGCGGCGCTGAGCTCAGACGAACGCGCAACAACCTTCGATGAGATGATTCTTGTCGCTCTCGAAACCGTTGTGGCTGAGGACTGAGCGGATGGCACTGAAAGCTGTGAAAACATCGCTACAACTGCCAGACCTCAGTCGTGTACCTGCGGTCGACGAGGTCGGCGTCAACGAGCGCGTTGCGCGGTTTCAGAGTCGCAGCATCAAGACGGCGTCAAAGGTCGACGCATTGAAACTGATTCTCAGCATGATCGACCTGACGACACTCGAGGGCCAGGACACACCGGGCAAGGTCCGGCAGATGTGTCAAAAGGCGATTCACCTGCACGACGCATTGCCGAACCTCCCTCACGTAGCTGCCGTTTGTGTTTACCCAACGATGGTACACGTGGCGAAAGAGGCGCTCAAAGGCCACGACATCAATATTGCCTCGGTTGCTACGGCATTTCCCAGCGGCATGTCCAAACTCAGCGTGAAGCTCGACGATACGCGCATGGCAGTTGCGGCCGGCGCAAACGAAATCGACATGGTCATATCGCGCGGCAAATTTCTTGCTGGCGATTATCGCTATGTATTCGATGAAATCATCGCAGTGAAAGAGGCTTGCGGTGACGCGCACCTCAAAGTCATTCTCGAAACCGGCGAGCTTGGCACGCTGGACCGCGTGCGTCGGGCGAGCGTTCTGGCGATGCATGCGGGCGCTGATTTCATCAAGACTTCGACCGGCAAGATCCAGCCGGCGGCGACGATGCAGGTGACGCTCGTAATGCTGCAGGCCATCAGCGATTTTTATCGTGAGACCGGCAAGATGGTCGGCATGAAGCCGGCCGGCGGTATTTCCACCGCCAAACTCGCGGTGCACTACCTCGTGATGCTGAAAGAAACGCTTGGCAATGCGTGGATGACACCGAAATGGTTTCGATTCGGCGCGAGCACCCTCGCAAATGACGTACTCATGCAATTGATGAAACAGTCGACGGGCGTTTACCAGTCCGCTGACTATTTCTCCAAGGATTAATCATGGCAACTCCCGAAAACAAACTCGCATTCGACGGTGGCTGGGCCTACGATCCGGCACCGGAAAGCACTGACCACGTCAGCATCAAGAAGCGCTACGGTCATTTCATCAACGGTGAATTCGTGGCGCCTGAAAACGGCAAGTATTTCGATACGGTGAACCCGGCCAACGAGGAAAAACTGAGCCGGGTGGCACAGGGCTCTGAAGCGGACGTCGACAAAGCAGTGAAGGCGGCTCGCGATGCCTATCGAACAAGCTGGGGTCGCATGAAACCCGCCGAGCGAGGCAAGTACATCTATCGCATCGCGCGCATCATGCAGGAGCGAGCCCGCGAGTTTTCGGTTATCGAGTCACTTGATGGTGGCAAGCCGATTCGGGAATCGC
>DDIP01000368.1:5720-5873 GCA_002338605.1 Proteobacteria bacterium UBA1847
GCAAGCCGATTCGGGAATCGCGCGATGTCGATATCCCGCTCGCCGCGGCGCACTTCTTTTACTACGCCGGCTGGGCAGACAAACTTGACTACGCGTTCCCCGGCCGAACCGCGAAACCGCTGGGCGTTGCAGGGCAGGTCATTCCGTGGAATT
>DDIP01000269.1:0-578 GCA_002338605.1 Proteobacteria bacterium UBA1847
CGAGCCCACCGCCAGCCCGATCGATCCAACGGCAAGCGGCAAGGGCAGCGCGAGCATGAAACTAACCAGCAACGCGAACGGTGTACTAAGGTAGGTGTCCTTGCGAACGTTGCCAACGAATTCTGCCAGTGACGCGAGGCGTCGCCGTAAAAGCGGTGCCATCAACAGCAGACCCACGGCGGCCAGGCCGAGGCCGGCCGCGGCGGAATTGAGACTTGCATAGCCGCCGACGACTGCCAATACGACCGCGTACCAACTCGCGGGTGAGAAAAACCACGCCATGTTGTTGTACAGATTGCGCAGCAAGGTCTGCCCGAACTCAATCCGGGTGGGCAACCACATCAAGCGCCTGTCCAGCAAGCCAGCCAGTGCCAGGGTGCGCTCTCGCAGGTCCTGGCGCACCAGGCGTTGTTCGCTCAGCTGATCCGCGTTGTCCCGTGCGGAAGTGCTGAGTGACTGCAGAAGTTCCCGGCGCTGAGCGACGAGCCCGATTGCACTCGTCGTGAGCTCGCTCGTTGGCTGCGGTTCTCCGTAGGCCGTCAACAACGCGCTGGTTGCAGCCTCCAGATCGGACAGGC
>DDIP01000269.1:690-1220 GCA_002338605.1 Proteobacteria bacterium UBA1847
TCGCAGGCGGTCCTGCCATAGTACGCGATTCAGTCGGATGCCGACCATGGTCTGGTCATTCAGGGTCATTGCTTCCGCAAGCTGGTTTGAACTCGGCAATCGATGGCGGACATTTCGCAACAATTCCGCCGTATCGTCGTTTAGCTGCCCGGTTGCCAGAACCTGTTCCACTGTTTGAGCGGATGTTGTGACTCGTGCCAGGTCTTGCTGCAATTGCAATGTATCGCTGGCATATACCGCGCCACGTTCGACAAGATCCAGATAACTTTGTGCGAGCTCGACGTTGTCACTGGCCAGTCTCTGCAAGGCTTCTCCCTGACCGGCCGTCTCAGCGGCGGTGGCTGACACCTCGCGAAGCCTGGTTCGTGCCCGCCCGATGCGTGAGTCGCCCAGGCTCTTTTGCAACGAGCCGATCGATTCGGCCAGTCGGGCCAGCTGTGCATTGACAAGATCCAGGCGGGCCGCAACGATTTCCTGGCGCGCAGCAAGTGTCGTCCGTTCAGCGGCCAGATCCGCGACAGCGGCCTGCC
>DDIP01000269.1:1316-10770 GCA_002338605.1 Proteobacteria bacterium UBA1847
ACATCCGCGACAGCGGCCTGCCGTTCAGCCGCCTGCGCATCGATTTTTGCGCGGCTTGCCTGCACCACAGGGTCTGGATCTGACTGCAGCGGCAGTACCGCTTCTTCGAGGCTGGCCGCTTCGGCCCGGGCCGCCGCAATTTCGGAGGCGATTTCGCTTGCTCGTGAAAAAAGATCAGCCTCGCGAGCTCGCAGCGTTTCCAGGCTTGCATCCAGCGATGCACGCTCTGCCTGCAGTTGACTCAATTGTGTATCAATGAAATTGACGGAAACGTCATCCGGAATTTCAAGCGGTGCACCCTGCTGTACCCGATTGAGTTCAATCGCAAGATCTTCCAGCGTTGCCTCGGCGGTGGCCGCAGCTGCCAGGTATCCCTTGACAGCCTCGGCTCTATCGCTGGCCCGCTGCGCGATTTGTTGCGCTTCGTTGAGATGCGCAATTGCCGTGGAACGTTTTTCTTCACTGATCGACGCGTCGGCGCGCAACGCTTCAATCCGGGTGGCGATTTCCGATGGCTCCTGCGCAAGCGCAGCCACCGACCACAGCAAACCAACAACAATCGTTTTGTAATTCAAGAGCGTATTCCTGCCTACTGAACCTTCGGCGGATTTCCGCCGAGCGCTATATAAAGCGCAACATGATTGCCGGCTTCGATGCGACGAACCTGCAGCAGTGCCTGCTCAGCTGCAAACAAGCTGCGCTCCGCATCCAGCACCTCGAGGTACCTCACCACGCCTTCGCTGTATCGCTTCTGTGCCAGTTCCGAAAGCCGGCGCTGGGCAACGACACCGCGTTCCTGCGCTGCGACCTGGGCGGCGAGATAGCGTCTCCCGGCCAAGGCATCAGCGACTTCTCTGAACGCCGTCTGTACGGTCTGTTCGTACCGGGCGACCGCGATGTGTTCGCGTGCTTTGGCGACATCAAGACTGGCACGGCGGCGACCAAAGTCAAAAATCGGCAGATTGATCGACGGGCCAAACGTCCATGCGCGGCCATCTTCCCCAATCAATGCATCGAGTTCCGTTGACGCGTAGCCTGTGTTTCCGGTGAGTTGAATGGATGGAAAAAACGCGGCGCGAGCGGCGCCGATGTTCGCACGAGCAGCAATCAGGCTTTCTTCCGAAGCACGTATATCGGGCCGTGACTCCAGCAGATTGGACGGCAGGCCTGCCGACAGCGCCGAGACACCCACTTGATTGGCAAGTGCGTGTGGCATGGGCAGGTCGTCGCCCAGCGGTCCTCCGATCAATACCGTCAACAGGTTGTTAGTCTGTGCGTGTGTCAGGCGCAGCCCGGCCATCTCCGCTTGGGCTTGTGTCAGCAGGGTTTCCGCCTGGCGAAATTCAAGCTCCGAAGTCACTCCGGCATCCAGTCGCCGGTGTGCGATGCGTAGCTGGTCACTGCGAGCCTGTACCGTGCGCTCGGCAAGTGCAATCCTTTCCTCGGCCTCCAGTGTTGCAAGATACGTGAGCGCAACATCACGGGCCAGCGATAGCTGAAACGCTCGAGCAGCTTCGACCGTAGCGAGGTAATTGCGAAGGGCAGACTCGGACAGATTGTGTACCCGCCCCCAAAAATCGAGCTCGAAAGCCGGAATGGCGAATCCTGCCGTATAGCTTTCGGCGACCCCGGCATTCACCCCGGATGCTGCGATTGACGTTCGGCCACGCTGCGCGCCAGCCGTTCCAGATACGGACGGCAATCGGCTCGCATGTTGAATGCGATATGCGGCACGTGCTTCGTCGATACGCAGAACGGCTACCTGCATATCGCGATTGTTGACCAGCGCGGTTTCGACCAGAACTTCAAGTTTTGGATCAACAAAAACCTCATGCCAGTTGAGCTGATGGGCAGCCTGCGATCCCACTTGATCGATCGAATATTCCGTCGGATAACCGGCTTCTGTCGGGAGCGCCGGCCGGATGTGTTCCGGTGCCAGCTGACAGGCGCCAAGCAAACCGAGAACCACGAACAACAACGACTTACCCATCGGCGGTCTCCCCGGACGCCGCGTTCGTTGTCATGGCCGGGCCGCCGCGCGAAATCCAGCGCCGCACGGCGAGGTAGCTCAGTGGAATAAAGAAGAGACCGAGCAAGGTTGCGGCAATCACACCTCCCATAACACCGGTTCCAACTGCAATGCGACTTGCAGCACCAGCGCCCGTCGAAATGGCAAGCGGTACCATGCCAAGTATGAATGCGAGAGACGTCATGATGATAGGTCGCAAACGCAGCTTCACCGCATTCATCGTCGCGTCGAACAGGCTTTTGCCAAGCTCCTCCTCCTCGATCGCAAACTCAACGATCAGAATCGCATTCTTTGCAGCGAGGCCGATGATTGTAATCAGGCCGACGTTGAAATAGATGTCGGCCGGCAGGCCGCGAGCAAATGAAAATACCACCGCGCCGAGTACACCAAGCGGTACGATCAGCAGTACTGCAAGCGGAATCGACCAGCTCTCGTACAGCGCCGCAAGCAACAGGAACACCACAACCAGGGAAAACGCCAACAGCATGCCGACCTGACCCGCAGACTGTTTTTCCTCGTAGGACATGCCGGTCCATTCGAAGCCGAACCCATCCGGAAGCTGTGCGGCCAGGCGTTCCATTTCATTCATCGCCTCGCCGCTGGAATAACCCGTCGCCGGCATGCCGGAGATGGTAGTCGACGGGTAACCGTTAAATCGATTGAGTTGCGGCGTACCCGCTGTCCACTCAACCGATGTAAATGCGCCAAAAGGAACCATGGCGCCAGCAGCACTTCGCACCCGCAAATTCAGAATATCGTCAGGTGTCATTCGAAACGGTGCATCCGCCTGTAGCAGGACGCGCAAAATTCGACCGTCGCGCGCGAAGTCGTTCGCGTACGAGCTACCCATCGCGATCGAAAGTGTCTGGTTCACATCGCCGATTGAAAGTTCAAGTGCGCGCACCTTGGTGCGATCAACATTGACACGCAACTGAGGCGCATCGGGCAAACCCTCCGGTCGTACCTGGGCAAGCAACGGGCTGGTGCCCGCATCGCCGAGCAACTGGTTACGTGCGTTGATCAGTGCCTCGCGACCTTGACCTGCCCGATCCTGCAGGATGAATGTGAAGCCGCTTGCGACGCCGAGCTCACGTATCGCCGGGGGGCTAAGCGTAAAAATAAATGCCTCTTTAACCTGCGACAAAGCCGTCATTGCACGATCCGCAAGCGATGCCGCGCTGTTCTCCGCTCCCTTGCGATCATCCCAGGGATGCAGCGACACGAATGCCATCGCATTGGCCTGACCGCTGCCGTAAAAGCTGAAGCCGCGAACGACGGTGACCCTGGCGACTTGTGGTTGATTCCGATAAAAGTCCTTGACCTGCTCGATCGCTTCGCTGGTGCGTCCCATCGTCGCGCCGGGCGGTGCCTGAATAACCGTGAAGACACTGCCCTGATCTTCGGTCGGCAGAAAACTGCCTGGCAATCGCCCGAATAACACGACCGTGATGCCAACCATCGCGACAAACAAGGCTATGAATCGCAAAGGTCGCAACAGAATTTTTCCGACCGATTGCTGGTAACTTTGTGTCGTTCGTGCGAACCAGCGATTGAAGCCGGAGAAAAACGCCCGCGCACGCCCGGGCCGAACAACGTCGTCAGCCTTTGTCACGTGAGTCTTGAGCAGGGTCGCACACAGCGCAGGCGTCAAGGTAAAGGCCAGCAAGGCAGAAAAGCCGATTGAAACAGCAAGTGTCAGTGAAAACTGGCGATAGATGCCGCCGGTCGATCCAGGAAAAAATGCCATTGGCACAAATACCGAAACCAATACCAGCGTAATGCCGACAATGGCTGACGTGATTTGCCCCATCGCCTTGACCGTTGCGTCATAGGGCGAAAGCCCCTCTTCGGCCATCACTCGCTCGACGTTCTCAACGACAACAATTGCATCATCGACCAGAATACCGATGGCAAGCACCATCGCGAACAATGTCAGTACGTTTATCGAAAAGCCAAACAGCCACAATCCGACACAGCCACCTGCCAGTGCTATCGGAACGACGATCGTCGGAATGAGAGTGGCACGCCAGTTTTGCAAAAACAGAAACATGACCAGGACGATCAGCAGCATCGCCTCAGCCAGTGTGATTAACACCTCCTCGACGGAAATTCTGATGAATGGCGTTGTATCGTAGGGCACTGTCCAACCAATGTCCTGCGGAAAGGACTTCTCGAGTTCGGCCATACGATTGCGGACGCCGGCCGCCGCGGAAAGTGCGTTTGCACCGCTTGTCAGTTGCACTGCCATGCCGGCAGCGGGATTGCCGTTGACCTCCAGGTTAAACAGGTAACTCTGCGCACCGAGTTCGACGCGGGCAACGTCTCCGAGCGTCACGGCCGAGCCGTCGGGATTGGAGCGCAGAATAATCGACGCGAACTCATCGGCTGTGGTAAATCGGCTCTGCGTCAGTACCGTCGCGTTAATTTCGTAGCCGTCCGCTACCGGCTGGTCGCCGAGCGAACCGCCGGGCGACTGACTGTTCTGTTCTCTGACTGCAAGTAGCGCATCCGCAGGAGACAAGCTGTATCCGGCCAGCTTGTCGGGATCGAGCCAGATTCGCATGGCATATTCAGAAGAAAACGACCGAATTTCACCGACGCCCGGTACACGCCGCAATTCGTCGACGACACGAGACGTTGCAAAACTGCCAAGCTCCAGGGTACCCATTTCGCCAGATTTTGAGGTCAACGCGATGATCATCATGAACCCTGCAGAAGCCTTATTCACCCGGATGCCCTGGCGTCGTACCTCTTCGGGGAGCCTTTGCTCGACTGTCTGCAACCTGTTCTGAACATCGACCTGCGCGAGATCAATGTCCGTTCCGGAATCGAACGTCACGGTAATCGTCGCGGTACCGTTCGATTGGCTGCTGGATGACATGTAGAGAAAGCCTTCCACGCCGTTCAGGGCCTGCTCGATGACCTGGGTTACGTTGGTTTCAAGCACTGACGCGTCGGCGCCCGGATAGGTGACCGTTACCGACAAGGATGGCGGTGCGATCGACGGGTATTGCTCCACTGGCAAATCGCGCAAGGCGCTTGCGCCAGCAAGCAGGATTGTGAGTGCGACTACCCAGGCAAAGATGGGCCTGTCGATAAAAAATTTAGGGCTCATTTCGAAATGCCGGCCGTGTCCGAAGGTTCATCCCCTGCAACCACAACCTGTTGCCCCGGCCTGATTTTTTGCAGGCCATCTACAATAACGCGTTCGCCGCCGTTCAATCCTTCGGTCACCAACCAGGAATTCTCGGAAAGGTTGCCAAGAACAACCGACCGTGCTTCAACAATGTCACCGGCGCCAACAATCATCAGGCTGGCACCCTGTGGCGACAGCTGCACCGCTCGTTGTGGTACCAGCAGCGCTTCCGGTCGGACGCCAGCATCCAGTCTGGCACGTACGAATTGCCCCGGCACGAGTTCGTTGTCAGGGTTCGGAAACCCGGCGCGAATTGCGACCGTCCCCGTCGCCGGATCTATTGATAGATTGAAAAAATCGAGGTGCCCGCGGTGCGCGTATTCACTGCCATCTTCCAGTATCAACGTGACGCCTATTCGCTGTAACTCCGGCAACTCCAGGCTTCCCTGGGCAATCTCGCGGCGGGTCTTCAGAAGGCCGGCGCTCGACTGGGAGAAGTTGACAAAAACCGTATCCAGTTGCTCGATTGTCGTTAGGAGTGTTGCCGCTGTGGCGCTGACGAGTGCACCTTCGGTTACCTGTGCACGTCCTGCGCGGCCGGCGATCGGCGCGGTAACGGTTGCAAAACTGAGACTCAACTGCGCGCTCTCCAATTGTGCTGCAACTTGTGCTTCATCTGCCTGTGCAGTGCGCAGTCGCGCGACCGCCGCATCAAATTCCTGCTCGCTGATTGCCTGTTCCGCGACGAGGCCTTTAAACCGTGTAACGTCCTGCTCAGCATTGGCAACGGTCGCCCTTGCTCGCGCAAGCGCCGCCTTCGCTGCATTGACGTTGGCCTGAAGCTCCCGCGGGTCAATCTGAAAGAGTTCCTGTCCCTCGACCACATCGACACCTTCTTCGTACAGGCGCCGCTCAATGATACCGTTGACTCTTGCGCGTACTTCCGCCGTTCGAACTGCCTGAACCCGGCCCGGGAACTCAACAACGTTTTCAGCCACTTGTGGATCGGCTACGACAATGCCTACCTCGACCAGTGGCGACTGCTGCGGAACGGCTTTTGGACCGCAGGCAGGAAGAAACGAGATCAACAGCACCAGGAAAAAAGTGCGGGCTACAAGTTTGAGATTCATTTTTTCTGAGCTTCCATTGCCCGCAGCAGATCCATCGACGAGCTGCGGTAAAGTGAGTAAAAAAGTTCAAGGTCGGCCAGTTTCTTGCTCGCATGCCTGCCCCGGATACTGCTGCGTGCTTCCGACACAACCGAAATGGCCTTTTCAAAGCGCTTGATCTGCAATTCAACTAACGCGGCGTAGGGATTGTCCTGGATCGCAAAATAATCCTGCCGTTCGCCCGGTACAGACCGTCGCTCGACGATACCCATGAGCTCCAGAATTCGAACATTGGTGCAAAGGCTGCCTTTGCTGATGCGCAGGATCTCAACAAGTTCGGCCGCACTGACGGGCCCGTCAGAGACGACCAATGCCGCCCAGATTTGCCCGGCAATGCGGGTAAGTCCGGCTTCCTGGGTAATCTGGCCCAGCCGTTCGATAAATTCTTGCTTGCCACCGGCATCTTTTTTGCTGGCCACTGAAATTCGCCCTCCCGGGTTGGTTCGAGTTTGTCGCTGAGTTTCACGCTGGACTGAGGCCGAATTAGCTCACGTTTTAAACATTTAGTAAATACTAAATTTTTAAAATATTTAGCACGGCAACGCTTTCGCGTCCGTTTGGCTGGCGTTACAGCACCGTACACACCGGGAATTCTAGTTAATGGCGCTCCGCACGTTGCGGAAAATTCGCATCCAGGGTCCCTCCGGACCCCAATCGTCCGGGTGCCAGGAGTTCTGGCTTGTCATTGCGACACGCTCGGGGTGCGGCATCATGATCGTGACACGACCGTCTTCGTTGCTGAGGCCACATATTCCGTCGGTCGATCCATTGGGGTTTGCCGGATATTTGTCGGCGACCTGCCCATAGTTATCGATATAGCGCATGGCAACGGTGTATGACGACGTATAGCGTGCGGTGTCATCGGCAAAGACTGCCCTGCCTTCGCCGTGCGAGGTGGCGATTGGTATTCTTGAACCCGCCATGCCAGCCAGGAACAGTGACGGACTTTCCACCACCTCCACGAGACTCAGTCGCGCTTCGAATTGCTCCGACGTATTGCGCAGGAATTGCGGCCAGTGTTCGGCACCGGGAATCAACTCACGCAAGTGCGACATCATCTGGCAGCCATTACAGACGCCAAGCGCAAACGTATCCTTTCGTTCGAAGAAGGCGGCGAACTGGTCACGCGTTCGACTATGGTAAAGAATGGACTTCGCCCAGCCACCGCCGGCGCCAAGAACATCGCCAAAGGAAAAGCCGCCGCAGGCAACCACACCCTGGTAGTTGTCGAGCACATCTGTCCCGCTCAACAAGTCACTCATATGCACATCAACTGCAGCGAAACCGGCGCGCAGGAACGCTGCAGCCATCTCGTACTGGCTATTGACACCCTGCTCCCGGAGGATTGCGACACGTGGCGGTGTTCCGCCCGGCGGCGTGCGCGCCATGGCGTCGTTCGGGTCGAACGTCAGTCTCGCGCTCAGGCCGGGATCTTTGCGATCAAGAATTCGATCGAATTCCTGTTTCGCTGTCGACGGGTTGTCGCGCAAGGACTGGATCCGGTAGCTCGTCTCCGACCATTCACGTTGCATTGCGGTCCGGTCCAACTGCAGCATCACATCGTCATCGCTTTGTACCGTAAGCTGATCCGAGTCATCGACGCGGCCGATAGCCGCCGCGGTAACGCCAAACCGATCCAACACCATTTGTACTTGCGTCAGCTTGTTCTTCTCGACCTGTACGACGGCGCCCGGCTCTTCACTGAAGAGTTGTCGCAATACGTCGATACGCGACCCGCTGAGCGATAAATTGACGCCGAGGCGACTGGCAAACATCATTTCCGCAACGGTCGCGAACAGTCCACCGTCACTTCGATCGTGATAGGCGAGTAGCATGCCGCGACTGTTCATTTCCTGGATCGCAGCAAAAAAACCGGACAAGAGTGTCGCATCATCAAGATCCGGCGTCCGCCCGCCGCTTCGACGGCAGGCCTGCATCAGGCACGAACCACCCATACGATTGGCGCCTTTGCCCAGGTCGAACAACAACAGGTAGCTGGACTGATCCGTTTTCCTGAGCTGTGGCGTCAGGTGTTTGGCGATGTCCGTTACCGGTGCAAAAGCAGACACGATCAAGGACACCGGAGCGACGACCTGGTATTCCCCGGTTTCGTCCTTCCAGCGCGTTCGCATCGACATAGAGTCTTTACCCACCGGAATCGCTATCCCGATCTCCCGACACAACTGGTCACCAACCGCCTTCACTGTGTCATAGAGGTTTGCATCCTCGCCGGGGTGCCCTGCTGCCGCCATCCAGTTAGCGGATAATCGAACCTTGCTCAGGTTCTCAACGGGTGCTGCAGCAATATTGGTAATTGCCTCCGCCACGGCCATGCGTCCGGATGCCGGCGCGTTGGTCGCGGCAAGCGGCGTACGTTCACCCATCGCCATGGCCTCGCCGGTGCGGCTGTTGAAACTCGATGCGGTGATCGCAACATCGCTCACCGGGATCTGCCACGGACCGACCATCTGGTCACGAGCACTCAATCCGCCAACCGTCCGGTCACCAATATGAATCAGAAACGACTTGTCGGCGACAGCCGGGAAGCGAAGGACGCGCATTGCCGCTTCTCCGAGTTCGATCCCGTCGAGATTCAGCTCATCGTCCGGCAAATGCTGATGCTGAACATCGCGTTCCATCGTCGGCGGATTGCCAAGCAGCATTTGCATCGGCATGTCGACGACGCGATTTCCGAAGGTCCTGTCATTGACGACCAGGTTGCCGTCATCAGTGAGCGTACCGATGATAGAGGCCGGACACCGTTCGCGTTCGCACAACGCCGAAAACTCGTCAATTCTGTCGTCAGCAACCAGCAAAATGTAGCGCTCCTGGGCTTCATTGCACCAGATGCCCATCGGCGACATGCCAGGCTCGGCATTGGCGATGTCGCGCAATTCGATGATGGCACCGTGCTTGCTGTGATCCACAGCTTCCGGGACCGCGTTCGACAGCCCGCCTGCACCGACGTCATGAATCAGCAGAATGGGATTGTCTTTGCCCATCGCCCAGCAGCGATCGATGACTTCCTGGGCGCGGCGTTCGATCTCGGGATTGCCACGTTGTACTGACGCGAAATCAAGGTCCTCACTCGACGTACCGCTGGCCAATGACGAGGCTGCG
>DDIP01000186.1 GCA_002338605.1 Proteobacteria bacterium UBA1847
GTCGACATGCAGCGCCAGGCGCCGAACGTCGATCGAATGCAAAGACTCGGTGCCGAAGTGGTTGCTGTTGAGTCGGGCGACAAGACGCTGCGTGCAGCGATTGATGAGGCCCTGCGCGCCTGGGTAACCGACCCGGACGGCATATACTACCTGCTGGGTTCAGCCGTCGGGGCACACCCTTACCCGTACCTGGTGCGTGAATTGCAAGCCGTGATCGGCAAAGAAGCGCGGCAGCAAATGCTGGATCAGGCCGGTGCCCTGCCGGATGTTGCATTCGCCTGCGTCGGCGGCGGCTCCAACGCGATCGGACTGTTCTATCCCTTGCTCGGCGACGATATCGAACTGATCGGTGTCGAGGCGGGCGGCACTGGTGATGGCCTGGGTCAGAATGCTGCGACTCTCGCGACCGGAACACCCGGTGTGTTGCAGGGCTCCTACACGATTATTTTGCAGGACGACGACGGCCAGGTGCAGGAAACACATTCCATTTCAGCCGGTCTCGATTATTCCGGCGTCGGTCCGGAACACGCCTTGCTGCAGGCTATCGGGCGAGTGCAGTACATCTTTGCGAGGGACGACGAAGCGCTCGAGGCACTCGAAGAACTCTGTGCCACCGAAGGCATTCTGACGGCACTCGAAACATCGCACGCGTACGCGGCCGCTCGCGAGTATGCGAAGCGCAATCCGGGCAAACGAATTCTTATCGGCAATTCCGGGCGCGGTGACAAAGACATGCCGACACTCACCCAGTATCCACCGAGGACCCGCCGTCATGACAGCGCATGAAAAACTGAGCGCGGCGATCCGTGCTGCTAACGATGCAGGTCGCACCGCACTGATGCCTTTTATTACCGCAGGCTATCCCGAACCGGAGGACTTTGTTGCAACGCTGAAAGACGTTGCGTCGGTGGGGGATGTTGTCGAACTCGGTATTCCATTCTCGGATCCAATGGCTGACGGTATGACCATTCAACGGTCGAGTTTCGAGGCATTGCGAAAAGGTGTCAGCCTGAAGTGGATATTCGACCAGCTGGATTCGGCCAAAGGCGAAATCGAAACGCCGTTGGTCATGATGTCGTATCTCAACCCGCTGCTTGCATTCGGTTACGACAAGCTGGCCGAGCGTGCATTGGCCGCCGGTGTTTGCGGCTTTATTGTGCCGGACCTGCCGTTTGAGGAAAGCAGTGATTTACGAACGGCGCTGGACGCTAAAGGTATCGGCCTGATCCAGCTCGTGACACCAGCGACACCGGATGCTCGACTGAAGACGCTATGCGATGCGTCACGCGGCTTTGTCTACGCGGTGACCATTACCGGAATTACGGGCGGCGAATCGGGGCTTCCCGACGATCTGGCGAGCTATCTCGACAAGGTCGTGTCGATCGCGAGTATTCCGGTATGTGCCGGTTTTGGAATTCGTGAAGCCGGGGATGTCGCAGCGGTCGGCAAACACGCCGCGGGTGCGATCGTCGGGTCGGCGCTGGTCGAAGTTCTGGAAAACGGCGGCGATGCAGCGCAGTTTTTGACGGCGCTGCGCAGTTAGCTCGTCAGGGCATGCCCCGCGACAGTAACGATGTACCGGCGATTTCGGAACGCAATATTGCCGACACCTTTTCTGCCTGCATCGGCCGGCTGATCAAAAAACCCTGTGCCAGGTTGCAGTTGCAGCTTTTCAGGAACTCGAGCTGGCGAACGGTTTCGACACCTTCGGCCGTTACCTCGATATCAAGGCCCTGTGCCATCGCGATGGCTGCGCGAACGATGCGCTGGTGGCTGTTGTTTTCTTCGACATCGGCGATTAGCGCCTGGTCAAGGACAAAGCTGTCGATAAAACCGTTGTCGATCGACTCAAACGACACATCACGAGTGCCGAAATGATCGAGTGACAGGCGGACACCGAGTTTGCGCAACTGTCGCAGAATCTCTTTTTCAGCGCTTCTTTTCTGTACCCTATCACCGTCGCAGATTTCGAGTTCGATACAGCCGGGGTCAAGCCCTGTATCGGACAGTGCTTTGGCAATGACATCGACCAGTCTTTTGTGCACCAGTTGCTGCGGAGACAGGTTGATTGCAATCGACAGGTCCGGAAGTTCGAAGCGATGTTGCCAGGCCGCAAGCTGGCGGCACGCGGTGGTAATGACCCACTCGCCGGCGGAATGAATGAGTCCGCTGCTTTCAAGAATGGGCAGGAATCTGGCGGGCGGCAATAAACCGAAGCGCGGATGCTGCCAGCGCAGCAATGCCTCAAGGCCAATCAGCCGATTGCTGGTCAGGTCGATACGAGGCTGGTAGTGCAACACGAATTCATCGCGCACCAGCGCATGCCGCAGTCCGCCCTCGAGTTCTTCGCTTTGCGCAAGCTTTGCGTTCAGCGACGTTGAGTAGTACTGGAATCGGCCGCCACCGCGTTTCTTGGCCTCGAACATCGCGACGTCCGCTGCTTTGATCAGTCGCTCGGCAGTATCGCCCGCTTCCGGATACATCGAGATGCCGATGCTCGGTGTCGCGTAAACTTCGCTGTTGCCGATCGCGTACTTCTCCGAGAGAACGAGCAGGAGTTTTTGTGCGGCCGCGGCCGCATTACCGGCCGGTCCAAAGTCCTCAAGGCAAACAACAAACTCGTCGCCTCCCCATCGGCCGCAGAAATCGCCAACCCGCACATTGCTCTGCAGACGTTCAGCCACTTGCCGCAACAGGGCATCGCCGGTGTCGTGCCCCAGCGTGTCATTCACGGACTTGAAGCGATCGAGATCGATAAACAAGGTGGCCAGCGGCGCGGACTTTCTCTGGCTGCGACCGATTGCGCGTGTCAATTGTTCGGCAAACAGGCTGCGGTTTGCGAGACCGGTGAGTTCGTCAAACTGTGCACGTTTTTCAAGTTCCGAGGTGCGACGCGTACTCTCGGTGACATCCCTGAAAGTAATCACGCCACCGATCAGTTCCCGATTGCCGTCATACAGTCCCTGGCCGTTGATGCTGAGCACGATGTCCGGCTGTTCCGGAGTGCGGTAGATCGCGATCTGGTTGGAAAATTTCTCGCCGGCACGCGCGCGCATCAGCGGCAGATCGGCCGAATTACGGTAACTGTCACCGAATTCGTCGACGCAGCAGAACGTCTGCTCCCAGGTCGGGTCGGGTTGCATGCGAGGGTTGATGCCGAGCAGCGTTCTAGCCGCCGGGTTTATGTCAAGCACGTGGCCGGCATCGTCGACGACGATCACCCCGTCATTGATATTGCGCAGAATCGACAGCACGGTGGTGTCGGTATTGGACAGCCTCGATTGCAGGCGGCCTCGCTTGACGGCGTGGTCGAAAATCGTTTCCTGAGCTTCGACGGTAATCTTGTCAACGCAGATATAAGCCTGTGCACCGGCGCGAACGGCGGCAATACCCCGGTGCTCACGGTCTTTTCTTGCCAGCGCAACGACCGGATAAGGTGCCAGTTCGTTGATCAGCTCAGACAGGGAGCGTCCGGTCCGGGCGATAATCGGGCCAACCTCCAGCAGCACCAGGTCCACGATATAAGACGCATCGTCCGGAAGCTTGAAATCCGAAGAGCGGGTCAGGTAGGTGCAGCAGGGAAGGGTCTGAAGCTCGCCCAGGTATTCCGATGCAAATTCGCCACTGCCCAGATAAAGAATGGAATGACCCGACATCAGTTATCCAGAGCCAGAAGAGCATGAGTGAATGTCATGGAGGGGAATCATATGTAAACACAGGCGCTTACGCCACTGTTTGCGAGAGCAAAGGCCCCGAATTCAAACCTTAAACAGTGGTCCGACATCTAAATATCACCAGTTACGGAGAAATGACCCTTGGCGGCTCTTTTGACGGCGGATACCAGCGACTATAGTCGGGCGATGGCAACTGTCAGTACGGATACACAGGCCGAAGAGGCAATGTTGATCGAGCAGGCGCAGCGCTCGAGCAGGCGGGCCTTCGAGGCATTGTATCGGCTGCATATCGACAGGGTCTATGGCGTTTGTTTGCGAATGACCGGCAATGTCAGTGAAGCAGAGGACTGCGCACAGGATGCGTTCATTCAGGCCTGGAACAAGCTCAAGCTGTTTCGCGGCGATAGCGCATTTTCGACCTGGCTGCATCGCATAGCGGTCAATTCGGTATTGGGAAGAATGCGAAAGTCAAAACGCGAGCAGGAGAGGATCATGGCAGTTTCGGATGACACACCGCCGCGACTGGAGACCGGCGACAGTGGCGAACTGCGCGACCTGTCGGATGCTGTCAACCAGCTGCCGGAAGGGGCAAGGAATGTCTTCGTACTGCATGCCGTTTATGGCTACAGTCACGACGAAACCGGCGAGATGCTGGGGATCGCGACGGGCACCAGCAAGGCACAGCTGCACCGGGCGAAACGCCTCCTGGCGCAGCAATTAAAGCAGGAAGGATTTGAAGCATGAACGATGAAGAACTGATGCGGGCTGCAGCGCGACTGGCCAGGGAAATCCGCCCGGAGCGCGACCTTTGGGCTGGCATCGAGGAGGCTATCAACGAGCCGGTCGCAAGCCGGTGGAGGCCGATGCTGGCGCAGGCCGCGGCAGTGCTCTTGCTGATTGGCGCCACGTCGACGATCACCTACATGGCAGTGAAAGACACGTCGCCGCGGGCGGTTGTTACGACACCGGACATGATTTTCGAGCGGGCCTCGTTCGGCAATCGATATACGCTGGGCCCGGGCTTCCAGGATGCCCGTAACGGACTGGTCGCCGAACTCAACATTGAGTTTGACCGGCTGTCACCGGAAGCCGAAGAGGACATCAGAACCAACCTGACTATGATTCACACAGCGATCAACAACATGAACGACGAGCTGGAGAAAGATCCCGGAAACACGTTGCTGCAGGAACAACTGCTGCGCATGTACCATGAAGAACTCGCTCTACTGCGGCGTGTCAGTGGTCTGTCCAGAAACGTTATGATGAGGAATGATATCTAGCGGCCTTAAAACGCCGGCGAGATCATTTGAGAGACGATGATGAAGAAACTTTTGACTGCATTTCTGGCCGTGATGTTTGCTGCGGCGGTACACGCCGACGAAGTGAACAAAACCGTCGACGCGGCCGCGGACGGCCTGGTTGAAGTATCCAATATTGCGGGGTCGGTGACACTCAGTGGCTGGAATCGCAGCGCTGTCGAAGTGACCGGGACGCTTGGCCGGAACGTCGAAGACCTGATCGTCGAGCGTGATGGCGACAAAGTACGAATCAAGGTCAAGGTGCCGCGTAACAGCGGTCGTTCAATCGACAGTGACCTTCACATCAATGTACCCAAAAAGAGCTCGATCGACGTCGGCACCGTCAGTGCGGATATTGACGTCACCGACGTTGCCGGCACACAGAGTCTGCATACGGTCAGCGGCGACATCACGACGGAATTTGTCGGCGGCCGCCTGAAGGCCGAATCCGTCAGTGGCGACATTGAAGTATCGGGCAACAACGCTGACGGCGATGTCAGTGCAACAACCGTCTCCGGCGATGTCACGTTGTTTCGGGTATCAGGCGAAGTCAATGCAGAGGCCGTCAGCGGCGATGTCACCATCGATGAAGGCTCATTCGATCGTGCCGAGCTTGAAACAGTCAATGGCGAGATTCAGTTCCTCGCGAACTTGCGCAATAATGGCAGGCTTTCGATCGACACGGTCAACGGCGATCTTGAAATCGAATTTGTGGGCGAAGTATCGGCGACCTTTGACGTCGATACCTTTAATGGATCGATTCGCAACTGCTTTGGGCCGAAGCCTTCGCGGACCAGCAAGTACACGCCGGGCCTGGAACTTGAATTCACGGAGGGGCGTGGCAGCGCCCGGGTGGCTATTTCGACGTTGAACGGCGACATCAATATCTGCAAGAAATAGTCCGTCCGCCGCCTAACTGCGAAGCCGGATTGCCACTGCAGTCCGGCTTTTTTGTGCCCGAGTTTGGTACCCTACGGGGTCAGCTACTTAAGGTGTCGGAATGGCTCGGATTATCAAGGTTCTTCTTATCGCAGCAGGCGCATTTGTCGCGCTTTTCCTGCTGGCGGCGATTTTGCTCTACCTGTTCTTCGATCCGAACGATTTTCGCGACGAGATTGCGAACAAGGTTCGTGAGCAAACCGGCCGGGAACTGACCATTGAAGGCGATATTTCGCTGGATATATTCCCGTGGCTTGCGGTCGAGGTCGGCAAGGCCAGTTTCGGCAATGCCAGTGGCTTTGGCGATACACCGATGGCGCGTTTTGACAGCGCCAGCTTCAGCGTGCGCCTGATGCCGGCAATCCTGCGCCAGGAGGTCGTGGTTGGCGCGGCCGATATCGTCGCATTGCGCCTCAATCTTGAGGTCGACAAAAACGGTCGCGACAACTGGTCCGACCTGGTGCCCGAAGATTCGGGCGACGATCCTGCCAGCGGTGAGGCCGGGAGCGGCGGCCTTGACGTCAATTCGGTACAGATTATCGACGCGAGAATCAGCTACAGCGACAAACAAACGGGCGACATCATTGTTGTCGACAAGGCCAACCTGAACATCGGGCGCCTGAAAGACGACGGTTCGGCCGTGCCGCTCGATGCGACCTTAAACTTCGACATGCAACCCGCGGGCATGAGCGGGACTGTATCGCTGAAAACGTCGATGGCCTTTGATGCCGCCAGCGGCGAACTCAAGCTCGACGACTTCCTGATTGACGGGTCGCTGGAAGGTCTGGCGTCGATTCCCACCAGCCTGCGGCTTGGAAGCGACAGCATCACGGTATTCACGAAGGAGTCGACGGTCGCGATGGACCAGGTCGACCTGAACGTGCTCGACATGCACATCATTGCCGATGTGCAGTCGTTGTCCTATGCGACCGACCTCACCGCCACGGCGAACCTGGCGATCGATACGTTTTCGCCGCGAAGCATTATGCACCTCTTCGACGTTGAGGCGCCGGTCACCGCCGATCCAGCCGCACTCAGCAGCCTGACGATGAATGCGACGACCGCGTTGACGCCTTCTGCTATTGAGCTGAACGTGCTGTCGATCAAGCTCGATGACACGTCGTTTACCGGCTCACTGTCGATCCCGCTGACCGATGCAGGCTTTTACCAGTTCGACCTCAACGGTGATTCGATCGACCTGAATCGTTACATGGAGCCGCCGGTTGACGGTGGCGATTCCGGGCCAGAGTCGGCACCGGTTGAAATTCCGACGGACCTGATCGCGCCGCTGAAAGCGCGTGGCAAGTTCAAGCTCACGAAAGCGACACTCGGCAATATCGTGTTTGAAAATGTCGAATTGGGCGTCAATAGCAGCGGCGGCAAGATGCGCATATTCCCGGTGTCCTCGGATCTGTTCGGTGGTGCCTACCAGGGCGACGTCAGAATTGATGTCGCGGGCAATGTGCCAAAGTTGTCGATGAACGAGAAGATCGAAGGCGTGAATCTCGCACGACTGGCCAAGGCGATGTTCGACCAGGATAACGTCACCGGCACGGTCGGCGGCAGTTTTGCACTCGCCGGCAGTGGCAAGGACATGATGGCGATTCAGCGCGACCTCGGTGGCAATATTGCACTTGAACTCCGGGACGGTACCTACGAAGGCACCGACATCTGGTATGAGTTGCGGCGGGCACGCGCGTTGCTGAAGCGCGAAGAGCCGCCTGCACCTGTTCTGCCAGCGAAAACCGCGTTCAGTACCGCGACAGTCAGTGGCACCGTAACCAAGGGTGTCATGAACAGCGACGACCTGTATGCGGAGCTGCCTTTCATGCAATTAACGGGTGGCGGCCGCATCGATCTTGCAGAAGGGACGATTAACTACAATATGATTGCACGCGTCCTGGAACGCCCGGAATTTCTGAAGGACACGACACCGGAAGAACTGGACGAGTTCACCGAGGCCGTGATTCCGTTGAAAATAACGGGCTCTCTCGACGCACCCAAAGTCGCACCGGATATTGAGCAGCTTTTGAAAAAGAAAGTCGAAGACGAGCTCAAGGACAAGCTCAAGGACAAGCTGAAGGGCCTTTTCGATTGATCAGGAAGCTCACAGTTTTGTGGCTGCTGGCCTGCGCTCCGGCAGCGCAGTCGGCCGAAATTCTGAGCATCCAGGTCGACAGTGACGAGGGCGTCTACACGATGACGTCCGAAGTGTGGTTTGAAGTGCCGGTCGCGCAGATCTATAAAGTTTATCGTTACTGGGATTACGCGCCGGATTTTTCCAGCGCCATTGTCGAGGCTCGCGACATGGAACCGGATGGCAGTGGCCGGCCCCAGTTCTATATCCGCAACAAGGGCTGCGTACTGTTTTTCTGCAAGTCTTTCGAACGACAGGGCTATATTGAGTCGTTGCCGATGAGTGAGGTACGCGCCTTTGCCAACCCCGACACCAGTGACTTTATTTTTAGCAATGAAAGCTGGCGATTCCTGCCACGTGATGGCGGCACGATCGTTACCTACGATCTGGTAATGAAGCCCAAATTCTGGGTTCCCCCTGGCATCGGCCCGTACCTGATCAAGCGCAAGTTGAAGAATAACGGCGGCGATGCGGTGAATCGCATTGAGAAAATTGCACAGGGCCTCGCCGGTGAGTGATTTTGCTGCGCGCGTATTGACCTGGTTCGATGTGCACGGCAGGACGGATCTTCCCTGGCAGCAGGACGTCAGTGCATACCGGGTCTGGGTGTCCGAAATCATGCTGCAACAGACGCAGGTGCAAACGGTCATTCCGTATTTCGAAAAATTCATGCAACGCTTTCCGGATGTTGTGTCGCTGGCGGAGGCGAAGCAGGATGAGGTGCTGTCTTACTGGTCCGGATTGGGCTACTACGCACGCGCAAGGAATCTTTACAAGGCAGCGCAACAGATCTGCAGTAACCATGGCGGCCGTTTTCCGGACGATTTCGACGCAGTCACCGCGCTGCCAGGCATCGGGCGCTCCACGGCGGGCGCAATTCTGGCGCTGACTTTCGGGCAGCGGCACGCGATTCTCGACGGCAATGTCAAACGCGTGCTGGCAAGGCACGACGCGGTCGCCGGGTGGCCGGGAAATACCAAAGTGGCGAACGAGCTATGGGCAGCCGCCGAACGCAACACACCGCAGACGCGTATTGCTGAATACACTCAGGCCATCATGGACCTCGGCGCGACACTCTGCACCCGCAGCAAACCCGCTTGCAAGACCTGCCCTGTGAGCGATGATTGCTTGGCGCGACAGTGGGACAGTATTGAGAAATTCCCGGGCAAAAAACCGAAGGCGGCAAAACCACTGCGGACGACAACGATGGTCCTTGCGAGCATGAACGGGCAGGTCTTCCTTGAACGCCGGCCGGAAACCGGAATCTGGGGCGGCCTGTGGAGCCTGCCGGAGTTGGGTGATAGCTCGCTGGACGATTGGTGCGATCGTGAACTGGGTGTTGCCGCCACCCACACAGAGTCATGGGGCGTACTGCGGCACAGCTTCAGCCACTACGATCTTGATATTCAACCGATAGTCGTGCGAATGCAGTCTGTCGCGAGTAAAGTAGGCGAGGCCGATGCAAGGATCTGGCATAAACTGGATGCGGCCCCACCCGGCGGGTTTGCGGCGCCAGTCAAAAAACTGATTGAACAACTGAAGAAGGGTGAACATGTCACGCACCGTTAATTGCGCGCTCCTGAAGAAAGAGGCCGAAGGTCTCGATTACGCGCCGTACCCGGGAGAACTCGGGCAACGTATTTACGACAGCATTTCGAAGGAAGCCTGGCAGCGCTGGGTGGCGCACCAGACGATGCTGATCAATGAGAATCGGCTCACACCGGTCGAGCCCGAAGCACGCAAGTTCCTGGAAACCGAGATGGAAAAATTCCTGTTTGGTGAGGGTTCAGCGGTGCCGAAGCAGTACGTGCCCCCGTCGAATTGATCAGTCGCGCATCAGGAACTGCACACTGAACAGTCGGTTTGCATCTGTCCAGACTTTTTCAACGTTGAATCCGGCGGCACTTGCCATCTCTCGAAAACCTTCCAGGGTGTACTTGTGCGAATACTCGGTGAGGATCGCCTCGCCGTCGGCGATATCGAATTGTGTGTCGCCAAGTTCGACTTTCTGGTCGGCATGGCTGACGAGCTCGATAACCACGCGGCCCTTTTCAACGTCATAGTTTGCACTGTGGGAGAACTCGTCCACATCGAAGTTCGTGCCGTAGTCCCGATTCAGGTGCTCCAGTACATTGAGATTGAACTCCGCGGTCACGCCCGCTGCATCGTTGTACGCACTCTCAATGATCTCCGGGTCCTTTTGCAGGTCGACACCGATGAGCAGCGCGCCGTTCTTGCCGGCTTCATGATGCATAACGCGAAGCAACTCCATCGCCATGTCGTGTTCGAAGTTGCCTATTGTTGAACCCGGGAAGTAAATGACATTTCGAATGGGCAACACCATCGGTTCGGGTAGCTCAAATTCCTTCGTGAAATCGGCGACGACTGGAATGACTTCGATATGTGGGAAGCGAGCACGAATCCTCTCGGCGGACGCATACAGGTGTTCCTCGGAGATATCGACCGGTACATAGGCCGCAAGCTCTGAGAGGTGTTCGAGCAGGACGCGGGTTTTCAGGCTGGAACCGCTACCGAATTCAATCAGGCTCGCCTGCTTGCCCACCAACTCGACAATCTCATCAATGTTGTCACGCATGATGCCGAGTTCGGTATTCGTCAGGTAATATTCGGGCAATCTCGTGATGTCGTCGAATAATTTCGAACCGCGTTCATCGTAAAAGTACTTGGGCGAGATCTGTTTTTGATCCGCGGACAAGCCGTCCACGATTTCTTCAAGCTCTGGTCTACTAACTGTCATGATGATCCCTTGCGAGCCGGATGCCGAGAAACTGCCAGCGAGCATCCGGGTAGAAAAAACTTCGGTAACTGGGCCGCATATGGTCTTTTGATGTAACAGAGGAACCACCTCGCACCGTCATCTGGTTGCACATGAACTTGCCGTTGTACTCGCCGAGTGATCCGTCAAGTGGTTTGAATCCCGGGTAGGGCGCGTATGAAGATGATGTCCATTCCCACACATCACCGAAAAACTGTTTGCCGCCTGATGCAACGGGGTGCCACAAGTCTGACTCCAGGAAGTTGCCATCGACGACCTGTTCTCGCGCGGCGATCTCCCATTCGAACTCGGTTGGCAGCCGCGCTCCGGCCCAGCGAGCAAATGCATCGGCTTCGTAGTAACTGACATGACAGACCGGCGCGTTGTCATCGATTGCCACGTCACCGCCCAACGTAAACTCGGTGTCCAGGTCTTCGTTCCAGTACAGGGGTCGCTTCCAGCTCCGCTTTTTGATGGTCGACCATCCGTCCGATAGCCAAAGGTCGGCGCTGTCATAGCCGCCGTCTTGAATGAATTCGCGGTACTCGCCGTTGCTGACAAGCCGCTGCCCGATTTCATGAGGATGCAGCAGGCAGTCGTGTCTCGGTGTCTCATTATCGAATGCGAATCCGTCGCCTTCGGCGCCAATTTTATGCGCGCCGGTTGCACCCAATGCGAACGAGTAGGGGGCAATGCTCGCCGTTGTTCGCGGCTGCAGTTTCTTCGACGCGCAAGGTCGAAGAGGATTGTTTGCAAAAACATGCTTGATGTCGGTCAGCAATAACTCCTGATGCTGCTGCTCATGTTGCAGGCCAAGGGTCACAAGCTGTGCAACTCTGGAATCGGAGGTGGCAGTTTGTAAAAGCTGTTGCGTGGCCGTGTCAACGTGCGAACGATAGTCGAGCACCTCGGACAGTGTTGGTCGCGACAATAATCCGCGTTGCGGTCGGGCGTGCATTTCACCGACCGTGTAGTAATAAGAGTTGAACAGGTAGTGGAACTGATCATCGAAGACCGAGTAGTTCGGTAAATGGGCTTGCAGCACGAAGTGCTCGAAAAACCAGGTGACATGCGCCAAATGCCATTTCGTCGGACTCACATCCGGCATAGTCTGAACTACCGTATCTTCCGGGCGAAGATCCTGAATCAGCATCAGCGTCTTCTCGCGCACCGTGCGATAACGACTGGAAAGTGATGTGGTGGAAGTTTTTACCAGGGGAGTGGCCATTTGGGGTCCTGCATCAGGAATTTTTGCGGGGAATTACCCTACCGCAATCAATTCGACCCGGCCAGTCGGTGAATTGTTTCAGGAAAAGCTTGTGTATCTAGTGCAGTGGCAGCTCGGTTTTCTTTCGCACAGTACGAATTGTGACGCTCGAGTTGACGCGTGCTACGCCAGGCAGGCGTGTCAACGAATCGCGGTGCAATCGCTCAAAATCGGCCATGTCGGAAACAACAACACGTAACAGGTAGTCGAACTCACCCGTCATCAGGTAACACTCCATGACCTCGGGAATGTTTTTCACTGCCAGCTCGAACGCGGCGAGCTCACTTTCTTCTTCGCGCTGCAGGCCGATATGCACGAACACATTGCCGGGCAAGCCTACCTTGGACTGGCTCATCAGTGCGGCATAACGCTCGATAATGCCGGCATCTTCAAGCGCACGGACTCGCCGCAGACAGGCTGACTCGGACAGGCTGACCCGTTCGGCAAGGTGGACGTTGCTGATGCGCCCGTCATTCTGCAGGACCTCGAGAATCGACCTGTCGTACTTGTCGAGTTTCATGAAAGAAAAGACCAAAAATAGCGTATTTGATCGCAGAATCTGCCATATCGGGTCTCTTTTGTCACTCAATTCGCAATCCGGTGCGACGGAAAACGGCGTATTCTAGCCGGCTGCATCAACTTGTTCAGGTTTGGAGAGAGCCGTGAAGATCGGTGTACCAAAAGAAATAAAAACCCTCGAATTCCGCGTTGGCATGACCCCTGCTGGCGTTCATGAAGTTGTCAGCGATGGCCACGACGTCATCGTTGAGACTAACGCCGGTGCTGGAATCGGCGTAACCGATGCCGACTACAAGGCGGTCGGTGCCAAGGTTGTCAAAACACCCGAAGAGGTCTTCGCGGCGGCCGACATGATAATCAAAGTCAAGGAGCCGCAGCTGCACGAGTGCGCGATGCTTCGGCCCGGCCAGGTCCTGTTCACCTACCTGCACCTCGCGGCGGATCCAGCGCAGGCGAAAGCCCTGGTGGAATCTGGTGCAACGGCCATCGCTTACGAAACCGTTACCGCTGCTGACCGATCATTGCCGCTGCTGACACCGATGTCAGAGGTTGCCGGTCGCCTGTCGATTCAGGCGGGCGCTTTCGCCTTGCAAAAAGCAAACGGTGGTTCCGGAAAGTTGCTCGGCGGTGTGCCGGGCGTATTGCCCGCGAAAGTCCTCGTGATCGGCGGCGGTGTATCCGGTGCCAACGCTGCGGACATGGCAGTTGGACTCGGTGCCAACGTAACCGTTCTCGATCGTTCACTGCCGCGACTGCGTCAACTTGAAGACATCTGGGGTGGCCGCGTGAACACAGTGTATTCGACCAAGCACGCTGTCGACATACTGGCACCGCAATCCGACCTGATTGTCGGTGCCGTACTGGTTGCCGGTGCCGCGGCACCAAAGCTCGTATCCAGGCAGAACGTCAAGGACATGCAGGAAGGTTCGGTTATGGTCGACATTTCAATCGACCAGGGTGGTTGTTTTGAAACCAGTAAACCCACGACACACGCCGAACCGACCTACGTCGTTGACGGCATTGTTCACTACTGCGTAACGAACATGCCTGGCGCTGTGCCACGCACCAGCACCTATGCGCTGACGAATGCAACGTTGCCGTTTATCAAGTCACTGGCCAAGCTTGGCTGGAGGGAGGCGTTGTCGCGCGACCCGCATTTGGCGAACGGTCTTAACGTTCATGCAGGGCACGTTAATCACGAGGCTGTCGCCCATGACCTCGGCTACGACTATCTGTCGGCCGCGGACGCCCTGAAAAATGCCTGAGCCCCTTTAGTCCCCCACTAAGGCATCAGGCATTCCTGAGGCCGGGCATTTGCCCGGCCTCTTTTTATTCGGTCTTGATCACCAGCAGTTTGTCGATCTGCATGTCTTCGAAGGTGTAGGGAATGCCGCCAACGCCGAGGCCGGATTCGCGCAGGCCGGCGAAAGGCATGACGTCGTCGCGAAAGGCCGAGTGATCGTTGATCATCACGGCTGATGCATCGAGACGCTTTGCAACGCGCGTTGCCGTGTTGATGTCATCGCAAAAAACGGCTGACTGGAATGCAACCGGCAGCGAATTGGCCCGCGCTATGGCATTGTCGAGATTCTCATACGCGTACACACACACGACCGGGCCGAATACTTCGAGAGTACTGACCCTGGCATTTTCCGGGGGGTTGAATAACACCGTCGGTGCATAACAACTCTCGGATATTCTCTTGCCTCCGCACAGCAGTTTCGCACCGGCAGCAACAGCCTCGTCGACCCAGTTCCCGACACGTTCGACTTCATCATGCCGAATCAGGGGCCCGACTTCGGTGTCCGGTTCTTCGGGTGCGCCGACTTTAAGTTCCTTCGCCAGCGCTGCCAGTTGTTTTGCAAATCGTTTCGCCGTCTTGGCCGGGACAAATACTCGCTGCACGGAAACGCATACCTGGCCCGCGTGATAGAAGCCGCCTTTTGCGATAGCCTGAAGCGCCTTTTCGTCGTTATAGGGTTCGGCGAGAATCACCGGTGCGACGCCGCCATGCTCCAGCGCGCATCGCGTGCCGGGTGCCAGCTTCGAGCGCAGCATCCAGCCGACTTTCGAACTGCCAATGAAACTGAAAAATGCCACGCGCCTGTCGGTTACAAGGTTTTCCGCCGTCGCCGTGTCCTCGGTAATGATCGCCTGTGCCCAGCCATCCGGCAGGCCGGCCTCACGAAGAATCTCGACGAAACGAAGGCATGACAGTGGCGTGTCGCCCGCGGGCTTGACGATGACCGGGCAACCGCTCGCCACGGCCGGACCGACCTGGTGAACGATCAGGTTCAGCGGATGATTGAATGCACTGACCGCGACAACGACGCCGATGGGTTCCTTTTCGGTGAATCCAATGCGGCCCGTCGTGGCTTCTGTGGTACCCAGCGGCACGACCTGGCCGACGTCGCCACGCAGCGCTTCGGCGCAGAGTTTGACGCCGTCAATCGCACGAATGACCTCAACCTTGGAGTCGTTGTAGGGTTTGCCGCCTTCGCTGGCCGCGAGCAGCGTGAGCTCTTCCACCTGCGACAGCATGATCTCGGCTGTACGCACAAGGATCGCTATGCGTTCGGGAACCGTGAGCCATTCATCGCGATCCCGAAACAGCGCGTACGCGACTTCGAGTGCGTCCTCGACGTGCGCAATATTTGATGTTGCGACTTTTTCAAGTTCGCGGCCATCAAAAGGCGAAACGACAGTGTTCCTCCCGGCGGCAGGTCGTTCGCTGACAATCATCAGATCACGCATCGGATTTCACCCAGTTTTTTTGTAAGCAATTCGTTTTCCCTGTAGTCGATCGGGATGACAACAAGACTTGGGCCGTCCTCATTGAAGGCCGCTTCCAGAGAATCCTTCAGGTCGGCGGAATTCGCAACAAAATGGCCATGCCAACCGAAAGCCGAGGCCAATTGTTTCCAGTCCGGGTTGCCAAAGGCGAGGTCCGTGTGTCGGCCGAAGTGCGTTGCCTGCTTCCAGGCGATCAAACCGTACTCATGGTCTTCCCAGACCATGACAACGATGTTGCTGTTGAGACGCTTTGCCGTTTCCATTTCCTGAACGTTCATCAGAAAGCCGGCATCGCCACATATCGCGAGGACGCGGCGTTTGGGAAAAACAATGCTGGCGGCAACTGAGCCGGGCAGAGCAAAACCCATTGAGCAAAAGCCGTTCGGTATCAGGCAGGTGTTGGGCTCATGGCATTGATAGTGCCGCGCGATCCACATCTTGTGGGCGCCTACGTCAGACAGCAGGATGTCATCTGGACCCATCACGTCACGCACATCCCAAAGCGCTTTTTGCGGGCGGATCGTACCTCGAGTGTCGTCGTCTTTGTACTCTGCGAGGTCGGCAGCCATGTCGGCACGCACTTTGTGTTGCAACCTGAGGTCGTAGTCGGGCAAGCCATGTGCGTCGACACGCTCGTTCAGCATCCAGAGTGTGTGTGCGAGGTCACCGATAAGCTCAATCTGGGGATGATAGTGCTCGTCAATTTCAGCCGGCAAAAAATCGATGTGCAGAATCTTGTTGTCCTTGTGTTCATTCCAGAGCTGCGGATGGTATTCAACCATGTCGAAGCCCAGAGCCATTACAAGGTCCGCATCATCAATAGCCTGTGACACGCGATCTTTCGACCCGAGTCCGACGGTGTACAGGCAGTAGTCTGCATCCATATCAACGGAGCCCTTTGCCATGAAGGTGCTGATCACACCAATGCCGGTTTTCTCGCAAAATGCCCGCAGTTGCTTGCTTGCGCGGCGTCGAATACAGCCGTTGCCGGCGATGATGACCGGACGCTTCGCCGATTTGAGCATCTCGAACGCAAGATTGACGATTTTGTCGTCGGGCACTGAACGCCGAAATCGGCGCGGTACCATCGGTGTACCGGTCGCCGGCATTGCCGCAATGTCTTCCGGCAGCTCGATGTGTACGGCGCCTGGCTTTTCAGTGCGGGCAAGTCGCACTGCTTTGCGAACAATTTCCGGGATCGTGTCCGGGTTCAGGATGGTCGTCGCCCACTTGGTCACCGGCTTGAACATGCTGACGACGTCCATGATCTGGTGTGACTCTTTGTGCAGTCGGTCCGTCGAGCCCTGGCCGGTCAGTACGAGCATGGGTGCACGGTCCATATTGGAGTCGGCAACGCCGGTGATCAGGTTCGTGGCGCCACGCCCGAGCGTCCCCAGCGCGCCTGCCGGGTTGCCGGTCAGCCGGCCGTAGATCTCAGCCATGAAAGCCGCACCCTGCTCATGTCGCGTCAGAATGAAGCGGATCTTGCTCGATTTCTCCAGTGCCATCATGAAATCGGCGTTTTCCTCGCCGGGTACGCCGAAAATGTATTCAAGGCCTTCTTCTTCGAGACAGCGAACGAGCAGGTCGGATGCATTCATGTTGTGTTCCTGTTTCATCGATCGAGAATGGCGCAATCCGTTGCGAGGAGCAATTCCGTTAATGCGTTATAAGTTAACGGATTGCGACCGGTGATGTCGTTGATTCGTTGCATGCGCGCGTAGACAGTGTTTGGGTGCAGGGATAGCGCCTTGGCGGTTCGCAAGGCATTCATATCGTTATCGGCGTAGGCGCGCAGAGTATTCGCCAGCGCACCGCGTGACTTCTCGTTCGCGGCCAGAAAGGTGTCAACCCAGACGGGTAGCGCGGGCCGTATCTGTTCGGATGCGACGCGGACCAGCATGTCGCGAAAGGGTATGCGCGAATAGTGCATGACCCGTGCGGCGACACTGGCGAAATTCAGGGCGAGTTTTGCTTCTTTGAGTGCGCTCGGGATATGCGTCGTGGATGGTTTGTCGGTGCTCACACCGATCAGCGCAGCGGGACCGATTGTTCGAAGCGGCTCATAGATACGATCCGCCAACAGCGACTGTGGCGCCGTCCAGCCGGACAGGCGACGGGTGCCGGAAACTACAGCGGTGACGAGATTGTCATTCATGCCGATCAATACGCGAATGGGAACATTGCGCAAGGCATGGCCAACGGAGTCGATCATGCGTTGCGCGCGTGGCGCATTCTCCATTTCCCTCGGATCCACGGAGCGGGCGACGACGACACAATAGGACTGGCGTTGCTCGAGGTAACCGGCGCGGCGGAGTAGCTGGGCCGCGCGACTGTCGGACTCGTCGTAGCCGCGGAGGAGTGTGTTCATAAGCGCCGAGCGCTGATCGCCCTCGGCTTCAGCGAGTATGCGCGTTTGCAGCACATACTCTGACGTCATCAGCGAGCTGACGCCGCTGCAATATTCGTTGGCGAATTCATGAGCTGCAGCGACGACCCGACGCAGCTGTGCGGATTCATCTGCCGACTGGATTGCAGCCTCCCGCACCGCATCAGCCAGCAATCGATGCAGGCAACGATAGGATGCGAGCACGGCGTCCAGTGGAAACTTCTGCTCAGCACACCGTCGTGCATGCTCGAGAACAAAGGCGAGGTCGCCCGGTGCCCGCCCGGACAACAAGCGGCAAACCTCCGCAAGCTGCTCATCGAGGTGGGCCTTGAGCTCCGGGACGATGTCAGGATTCCCGGACGCCGTAAACGCGGGAACCTCAGCGAGCACAGCCTCGATCAGCGCCGACCCAAGCGCCTCGACTTCCTCCCGAAGCACCCCACCAACCCCAGGCAACCCAATTAAGGTGGCAGTCACCATAACCCCCCACCCCCAATTACGGTGGCAGTCACCTTAATTGGTGATCGAGTTAAGGTGACTGCCACCGTAATTCACCGTAATTGATGGGGTGCTGGGCATGGATTGTGTAGTCTACACAATAAGACTGGCTAAATTAACGTAGAAATGCCCAATGTATGTCGTAAGTCATGTGGATACTCTCTGATTTCAGCCCGAGGGGGCCTATTTGAATTGGAGACAGGACAATGGCGAAGTACTTGTTTGTGTATCACGGCGGCTCTCATCCGGAGACCGAGGCGGAGGTAGCGGCGGTGATGGACGCCTGGGGTAGCTGGCTGGGCGGCATGGGCGCTGCGGTTATTGACGGCGGCAACCCGGTTGGCAAATCGACGACAGTGAACCCCGATGGCTCCGTGACCGACAACGGCGGCGCAAACCCGGTGAGCGGTTATGGCATGTTCGAGGCGGCAGACAAGGATGACGCGATCGCCAAAGCACGAGGCTGCCCGATTCTCGATGCCGGCGGTTCGGTGGAACTTGCCGAAATCATCGATATGTAGTGCCGGCCAGGGGAGGTGGGCCGGGATGCTGTCCGACCCGGCCTACGCCTATTCGATTAATTCGAGTTGTGTATCGACTGCACGGGCCGCATCTTCCCAATCGAGCCCCAGGATGCCAAGTGACTCTTCGATGGCATGAGTCAGCAGTCGCAGCAGCACATCCGTATCAACGACCCGCACCTTCGGATCGAGAACGCCGACATCTTTGACCGCAATAAGGAACTGGGCTTCTTCGTCAGCGGTCGCGGGGCCGGTGACGTTGATGACCAGTTCCAGGCGGTCGGCGCTGTTATTCCCGGAAATGGTCAGCGGTGATCCCGGCTTTTGAGTCGCCGTTACGTCACCTCGTGCTACGACATGATCGGAATTGGGCGGGTTCTTAATCCGCACCCTGATCGTACCGGGCACCTTCGTGCAAATCGGTTTCCGGCTGTCCAGCTCCAGGTAATACTCATCAATACCAAGCTTCATATTCTTGAGGTCGGCACACTGATGCGAACTTGCCAGCGCAGTCGGAACCACAAAAAAGATTGCCATTGCCACGAGCAAGTGGCGAATAATTCGAAACATGATGCTTCTCCTGATTATTGATTCTTCTTCAGCAAATCGACGAAGCGAGGGTTTTGCCGTATCCCCTTGAGTATAGGCTCTGCCTCCAGCATCGCCAGCGGGTAGCCACTTTCGACGGCGACCTCAAGAGAGGCGATAGCGGCTGCTGTGTCGCCGCCTTTGAGCTTCACGATCGCGTCGAAATAATGAGAGTAGGGGTCGGCAGGATCGATCTCCACGCCGCGGGCGGCATAAACTGCCGCCTCGTCCGGGTCACCGGTCATTGCCAGGGACCAGGCGAGGTACATCATTGCCTCGGTGTCCTTCTGATTAACGCCGAGCCGTTGTCTCGACAGTTCGATCGTCTTTTCATAAGCGTGGCTCGCCTCGTCAAGTTCACCGTCAAAATACAAGGCGTCGGCAATTCCTATCCAGCTGCTACCGGAATTTGGTGCGAGTTCGACAGCGCGACGCTGTGCATCGACAGCCTCGGAGAAATTACCAAGATAGTAGTTCGCAACGCCGAGGTTGCCGCGAAAAGTTGCGTTGTCCTCGATCGCGATGGACTGCTGCAGAACTTTTCGCGCCGCGGCAAAGTTGCCTGTCATCATGTTCGCACTGGCGAGATTGCCCAGTGTGACAAAGTTACTCGGATCGAGATAAACCACTTTTCGATATTCCGCGATCGCCTCGCGATAGCGCCCCATGCCAAAGTACATGTTGCCGAGCGTGTTAATCGATCGCCAGTCGCCAGGCCGCAGTTCGATAACGCGGCGCATCAGGCGTTCGGCCTCGTCGAATTCCTGATCGCGGCGGCGTATCAGGGCTATACCCTGCAATGCAGATGCGTCCTGCTCGTCAATCTCGAGGGCCCGCCGGAACATGTTCTCGGCTTCCTGATGTCGACCGGTAAGGAAGTACAGGCGGGCAACGGCGTTGATGACAATCGGTAGCCGCGGTGCAACCGCCATCGCCTGGGCGCAGGCGTTTTCGGCCAGCGCGATGTGGTCTGTATCGCTTTGCAAACTGTAAAGGTGTGTGAACGCCAAACAACGTCCAGCGTGCGCTGCAGGATACTTGTCGTCCAGCTCGAGAGCCTGGTCAAAGTACGCTGTACCTTCTGCAATGTTAGCAACGGACGGTGGCCGACGTAGCGCCTCGCGCCCCAGCTGGAACAGGTAGTACGCATCCCGGGTCGGCGCACTGGCGTAATAGTCTTCGATATAGATAGTCGACGGATCGACCGCGAGCTTAAGGTTGGCAACAACGAGGCTGGTCAATTCCTTTTGCATGTCGTAGACATCGGCGATATCAAGTTCGAAGCTTCGTGAGAAAACATGAAACCCTGTTTCCGTGTCGATAAGCTGTACCACGACGCGAAGCGTGTCGCCGAATATGCGAACGCTGCCTTCAATGTAGTTGGCGACACGCAAGCGACGACGGACAACATCGGAGGATGCATTCGGCGGCATTGACCACGCATCGCCGCGAGCTGACACGGACAGCCCGGGAATGCGTGCGAGCCCATCCAGGATGTCTTCACTTAAGCCGTCGCTGAAGGCTTGCGCTTTCTCATCTCCATCGAGATTGAGAAGTTTGAGTACAGCGAGCGAATTATCGACGACGGGAATCGGCTCAGGTTCAGCATTCTCGACGTTGACGAGCACCCCCGATGATTGCACGACCTCAAAGCCGACCGTTGCTTGATACACAGCGGCGCCGCTCGCGGCGAGGCCATAGGCAATGAGAATCGCGAGGTAATTTCGTTCAAGCCCCTTGAATAAACCACCGGAGTGCTGACCGCGGTCTTCCTCAATACGCCCCTCGGCAAACTCGAGAAACCAGGCCAGCAACAGCAGCAACGGAAAGCCGCCGATGACCACGAAAGTGACAAACTGTTTCGACCAGTCGGGCAGACCGATGTCATAGAATGTCGCATCGGCAACCTGGATAAGCAGCCAGCCAGCAACAAGATAGGCTGCAGCGGCCTGCACGACGCCGTGCCGGAGCAACGTATGCCAGACGCCGCCCTCATCGTCGGTTGTATCGGGAACGACGTGGTTCCCAGCTTGAGATGGCGCCTCGGCTGCAGTGACGTCGACCAGCAGCCGATAGCCGCGCTTCGGCAGCGTCTGGATATAGCGTGG
>DDIP01000204.1 GCA_002338605.1 Proteobacteria bacterium UBA1847
ATCGGCCAGCCGGTCACAAGCTTTGCCGAACTGGCGGAGATCTTCAGCGACGATGAATTGACCGAGCTTGGCAGGGATAGAACCGCATCTTCCACGAACTATTCGCTAGGCATATCGTATCCCTTGACGCCAAACTTCCAGTTCAACGCTGATGCCGGACGTTCAACGATCGAGGCAACTCCTGATTCCGGCGGCATTTTCGGAGTGCCCGCTTCCGAGTACGACTATTACTCTGGCAGTCTGCTGATGAGTAGCCTCATCAAAGAAGGCGACGTTTCGATAGTCGGGGTCCGGTACTCAAACTCAAGCACATCAAAGGTAACATCGTTTAATATTGACAGTCGCTACCCACTGGGTCGATCCTGGCGCATCAATGCGCGTCTGCGAGTCGACCATCGGCAGATCACGTCGAATGACAGCGAGCAGTGGCTGATTACGCCGGGGATTCGTATTTTTTATCGCCGGAGCCAGAAGTTTCGTATTGAGCTCGAAGCCGGAAAACTGTTCTCGCAGCAGGAATCAACAGTTTCGAGCCAGGATCGCGAATCTTACTTTATCAATGTCGGCTACCAGGTGTTTTTCTGACATGAAGTACATAATCGTCGCCGTAGTTCTTGTCAGCCTCGGTTCATGTGGTGCTAGCAGCGAGCGCATATCAGGCAAACTGGATGTCGGAACCGGCGTAACGATCACCTACAGTCGAACGCCCATGGTTTTCTACGTCGACAAGTCCGGGCAAGCGGCTTATGCACGAAATGTGCTGTATGTCGGACCGCTGGAAGTCAATCGGATGGGTAGGTTTCGCTACTACCTGTGGTTGGGGATCTGGAATACCTTGCAAGACCCAATTAGTGGCAAATCACGCGATGGTTTCGAGTCGATCGTTATTTACGCTGACGGTGAACCGCTGCCCCTGGAAGTTTCGGGCTGGTCACCCGACTCTATTGGCGCCAGCGAGGATGTGTATATTCGGCCGGTTTCGTCTGCAGCCGATGCGTACTACGAAGTCACTATCGATCAACTCAGACTCATCGCCGCTTCAAGCGACGTTCGCATTCAGACGACCGGGATCAGGCCGCAGGTTTACGAGCCCTGGGACGCGCAACAATCGGCGCGACTCGGCCTGAAGGCATTCCTGGAAGAATCCGTCTACTAGGGAAATACCGTATCCCGATCAAGTATCACCCCAATTCAATAATGCGGATCAGTCCGCTAGACTGCCGGGTGTGAGATTGCGTCAAAAAAATCGGAGTTTACCGATCCTGCTGTTGTTGGGCGGATTGGCATTGCGCGCCATTACCCCGCTCGGCTACATGCCCTCAACCTACGGCAGCGCTTACCTTTTCGAGCTCTGTCCTGACCAGCTTCCGCCCGGATTTACCTTCACCAACGCAAGCTCGCACCACCATCACCATCATGACAACAGCGATGCAGCAGCAACGCCATCGGACTCAGCAGATCTCTGCGACTTTGGGCACCTGCTGGTCTCTGTAATTGGTGTCGAAGCGTCCGCAATTGAAGTCGGCAATGCCATCTTGGCGGTGACGAACGATTTCGCGGTCGCCAGCGAACCCGAACTCGTCACAATTTCTGCCTATCGTTCGCGCGCACCGCCTGCCCGGGTAACTGCTTAGCTTATACAAAATCAGGTTATGCCCTGCCTAAGTACTGTTATCCAGGAGTACCAACATGAATTCCCAATTCGTAGCAGCACTAACGCTGCTCGCTGCCTGTGCGAACGCGAGTCTTGCCGCCGGACCGGCCAGCGAAAGCGATGAATCTCTCGACGAAATTATCGTTGCAGAGCGAACAACCCGATCAAATGGCACCAGGATTGATGTAGCCGATCAATTACTGGTTGATACAGCGATGGCGCTTAAGGAACTGCCGGGGGCCAGCGTCAATCAAAACGGTGCACTCACCGGAATCGCGCAGTACCGTGGCATGTACGGAGATCGAGTGGCCGTTACGATCGACAATCATTCCATCGTATCGGGTGGTCCGAATGCCATGGATGCGCCGTTATCCTACATTTCCCCGATGCTCGCAGACTCCATTGTTCTTGATCGCGGTATTGCCAGTGTTTCGTCTTCGCCCGAGTCGATCGGCGGGCATGTCAATGCATCATTAAATCGCGGGCGGTTCGGTGGCGATGAATTCCGCATGTCAGGGTTCGCCGGAAGCCGGTACTCGAGCAACGGCGACATCACGACATCCGCTGCCCGACTCACGGTATCGGATTCAACGCATCGCGTTTTGTTACTGACTGAAGTGGACAGTGGGAATGATATTTCCACTGCACTTGGAACGATTCGACCGTCCCGGCTGAATCGCGACCGCTATGATTTGAGCTACGGATTCACCGATGGCGACAACCATGTCGTTCTTTTTGCAGGTCGGCTGACGACTGAGAACTCCGGTACTCCGGCGTTGGCAATGGACATTGGAAGCATCGATACAGACCTTCTCGGGGCGCATTTCCTGTATCGCGTGTCCAGCTCGCTGAATATTGAAGGCCGAGTGTCGATGAATGAAGTAGATCACACGATGGACAATTTCACACTTCGGCAGGCACCGCCGGCAGCGATGCAACGCGTGAATTCCGCGACTGCCGATGGTCAATCTTTTGCGGTGGCCGCCAACATCGCACGGGAACGTGCCAGTATCAGATTCGGCCTCGATGGTGTACTGGCCAATCACGACTCGACGATCACAAACCCGAACAACACCGCGTTCCAGATACAGAACTTCTCAAACATCCATCGGGACCTGCTGAGTGCCTTTGCCGAATGGAGCATTGAGCTTGCATCATCGACCGTGGAACTCGGTGTTCGCTATAAACGCGTCGACACTGACTCCGGACGGGTATCCAGTAGCGGAATAGCAATGCCTGCTGCGGCAATGCTCCAGGATGCGTTCAACAACTCGGATAGCAAACGACATTTTGACGACTATGATGTCGTCGCAAAATATCGCTATCGCAGCAGTGAACAAATCGAGTGGCAGTTTGGTGTGGCGAGGAAATCGCGGGCACCTTCCTACCAGGAACTCTATCTGTGGCTACCGCTTCAGGCGACGGGCGGCCTTGCTGATGGCCGGAACTATGTTGGTGACCGCAACCTGGATAGCGAATATTCAAACGAAATGAACCTTGGATTCGCCTTGACCACTAGCCGCCTGTCCCTTTCACCTCAATTGT
The DNA here is from genome assembly GCA_002338605.1 of Proteobacteria bacterium UBA1847. Classification (GTDB taxonomy): domain Bacteria; phylum Pseudomonadota; class Gammaproteobacteria; order Steroidobacterales; family Woeseiaceae; genus UBA1847. The sequence goes on from DDIP01000204.1 coordinate 3,200, forward strand.
TTCTCAGGTCTGTCGACGGGTACATTCAGGGTGTGCCTTCGCCGAACAATGCCGCGAACATGATGTCAACAATGATGTCCGGCCAACCCGCCCTGCAGTTTGCCAATACAGATGCGCGCATCTGGGGTGCCGACATCGACTGGAGCTATGCATTGTCCGACGAATGGACGATAGACGGCGTATTCAGCACCGTTCTCGGCGAGCGCCGCGATATCGCTGACAACCTCTACCGTCTTGCGCCAGGAAATGCGAATATCCGGATCGGCTACCGCAGGAACGCATGGTCCACATCTGCCGGTCTTTTCGCCTACGCGAAGGCGGACCGGGTGTCTGAAACCAACGATGAAACAACCAGCCCGGGCTACGCGATCATCAATACTGAGTTCAACTGGCAAGCCAGTGAGGCAGTAAAGTTTGAAGCGCGTATTCACAACCTGCTGGACCGGTCCTACATCGATCACCTTGCAGGCGTCAATCGGGCGATGGGCTCGGACATTGGCATCAATTCAAGGCTTCCGGGGCCGGAACGAATGCTTACAATCGGTGCAATATTGAATTTCTAGGACAATGACCCGGGGGGCAGGGCTATGAATTTACCCTGCCCCCTTATGAAGTTCAGTTTGCTTGAGCTAGTATCGAAATCTGCCTCTACCGCGTGTCCCGCCGTGTCCGATTTGCAACATACTGGCTCCTATTACGCCGCTTCGGTAATTCACAATACCGGCTACCCGCCGTTGCGAGGCGCGCACAGTGCCGATGTCTGCATCATTGGCGCGGGGTTTACCGGGATCTCGACAGCGATATGCCTGGCTGAGCGCGGATACCAGGTTCGAGTTGTCGAAGCGAACAAGGTTGGCTGGGGAGCATCCGGGCGCAACGGCGGACAGCTGATTGCCGGTATCGCAGGCGAAAAATACATTGCAAATCACTGGCGCAAGAATCCTTGTGACCTGTTTGGCGAACTCCGCTGGGAAGGACATCGGATCATTCGCGAGCGTGTTCGCCAGTACGACATCGAGTGCGACCTGAAGTTCGGATATCTCGACGTCGCAATCCGAAAACGTCATCTTACGGCCCTTCAGCAAGACCACGATCACCTGACAAACTCAGAATTCCCTTACGATGTTCGTATGCTGTCGCGTGACGAAACCTGCGAGACCATCGGTACCACCGCCTACATCGGGGCGTTGCTTAATATGGGCAATGGCCACCTTCACCCATTGAATCTCTGCATAGGTGAAGCACGGGCTGCCGCAATGCTGGGCGCTGCAATTCACGAACACTCTCCTGTCATAAAGATCGAAAAATCAAGACGACCTTGTGTTGTGACGGCCGAGGGCTCAGTAACTGCCGATTCGGTAGTACTTGCCGGCAATGCTTACCACAGGCTTGAACGCAAACTGCGTAACGTCATGTTTCCGGTCAACAGTTTTATCATTGCAACTGAACCGTTGTCGGCTGATGTGGTTGCAAAGATCAATCCTCGCGACCTGGCCATTTGTGATCCCAATTTCGTACTGGAATATTTTCGCCTGAGCGCCGATAAACGCCTGCTGTTTGGTGGGCGCTTTAACTATTTCGGTGACGACCCCGAATACATCAAGAAGCGGCACCGCAAGAAAATGGCCAGAATCTACCCGGAGTTGGCCAATGCTCGAATCGACTACGCCTGGGGCGGCACAATCGGTGTGCCGCTCAATCGAGTCCCACAACTCGGCCGTATTGTGCCCAACGTCTACTACTGCCAGGGCTATTCAGGACACGGTATCAACGTGACCCATCTTGCCGGCCAGATCCTTGCCGATGCTATTGCCGGTACGACGGAACGCTTTGATCTATTTGCAGACGTCAAGCCAATTGTAATTCCAGGTAGTTTCGCACTGCGCAAACCGCTGGTGACGCTGGGTATGCTGTACTACCGAATCAAGGACCGGATGTAGCGCCGACACAATGGACTACCGATTGCAAAAACAGGAGCACACGCGCTCCTACTACGCTGCGACGGCAAACGAGAAGACCGACTATCCGGAGCTGGTCGGTCACGAATCGGTCGACGTTTGCATCGTTGGCGCCGGATTTACCGGTGTTGCAGCAGCGCTGACACTCGCTGAGCGCGGTTACAGTGTCGCGCTGCTCGAAGCCAACCGCGTTGGCTGGGGTGCGTCCGGGCGCAACGGCGGGCAGATGATCAACGGCGTCAGCGGCCTCGAAAAGCTTCGAAAGAAACACGGCGACTGCGTTGCAGATATGCTGTGGGACATGAAGTGGCGCGGCAACGACATTATTCGTGAACGCGTTCGGAAGTACGACATTGAGTGCGACCTGAAAAACGGCTTCCTTGAAGTCGCACCCAAACCTACGCAAACCGCCTGGTTTGATGACTTTGCCGAAGAACGCCGTCAACACGGATTCGCTTTCGACTACGAGATCTGGGACCGCGAAAAGACACGCGCAATGCTCGGCACCGACGCATTCCACGGCGCGTTTCTTTGCCATCGAGACGGTCATCTGCACCCGCTCAATCTTTGCATTGGTGAGGCGCGCGCTGCACATCAACTCGGCGTGAAGATCTTCGAGCATTCGCCGGCCACCGGCATTGAGCACGGTGCCCGACCCAGGGTTTTAACGGCGAACGGCGCAGGGGCAGCCGACGCCGTGATTCTGGCCGGCAATGCTTACAGCCGGCTGGAGCCCAGGTATCTCAATAACCTGGTATTTCCGGCCGGCAGCTACATCATAGCGACCGAGCCCCTGGCTGACGCCGTTGTGAACGAAATCAACCCACTCGATTTGGCGGTCTGCGACGTCAATGAGGTGGTTGACTACTACCGACTGTCCGCCGACAAGCGCCTGCTGTTTGGCGGTGCGTGCAATTATTCCGGGCGCGATCCGGACAGCATCAAGTCGTACATCAGCCCGCGCATGCTCAGGATCTACCCGCAGCTTAAGGACGTCCGAATTGATTTTGAGTGGGGCGGGAAGATCGGTATCGTGCTCAACAGGATCCCTGCTCTTGGTCGTATTCACGGCAATGTTTACTACTGCCAGGGCTATTCAGGGCATGGTGTTTGTCCGACACACCTGATGGGCGAGATTGTGTCAGACGCCGTCGCCGGAACAATGGAACGCTTTGACCTGTTCGCCGGCATGAAGCATTTTCGGATTCCAGGTTCGCAATGGATGGGCAATCAAATCATTGCGCTCGGCATGCTGTACTACAAGATCAAGGATCGCTTGTAGCATCGAAGACAGTGCGGCCGCCAAGAACTGTCCTGACGACATTCGTCTTGTGAATCGCGTACGGATCAACCGCAAAAATGTCCTGGTCAAGCACGACCAGATCGGCTTTTTTACCGACTTCAATCGAACCGATCTCGTCTTCCATTCGAAGCTGGTAAGCCGCATCAAGGGTGAATCCCCGTACCAGGCTTTCGATGCTGATCCGCTGAGACTCGGGTGGCTGAACCAGCGCATCCGGCGTCCCCGGCTCCTGTCGCGTGTGCCCGATTTCAATCTGTACCACTGGTGAAAGCCCCAGCGTCCCGGCACCGCTCGCCGGAAAATCACTGCCGAAGCTCAATTTCGCACCGGTATTCTCAAGGTCCTTGTACCGCCAGTAGCGATTGAACTGGTCTTTACTGACAAACTGCTGGCCATAAGAATCGTACGACGCCCAGAGTGGCGTACTCTGTGCAATCACGTCGAGCTCACCAAACCTCGGTACGTCCTGGTCGATGATGACCTGCAGATGGCAAATCGTGAAACGGCTGTCGGTCTCCGGCAACGCCTTTCGGGTCGCTTCAATCGCGTTCAGGGTTTCATGAATCGCTCGTTCGCCGAGCGCGTGAATGTGCACATCAATATTCTGCGCGGCTGCCGCCTTGATCATTTCGGTAAGCTGAGCCTCGGTAAATACTGTCTCACCGTTGTTGCCAGGTTCACCCTGGTAATCCTCGAACATCGCCGCAGTTCGACCCTCGACCGTGCCATCGTCAGGAATCTTCAACGTGTTGTAATGAAACGAGTTACCCTTCACGATCTCTCGCCATCGAGCCGCGGTTTCGACATTTTCCTCCGACGTCTTGCTTGCAGTGGCTCGTACCGAACCGACCAGTCGCAGGTTGAGATCGCCATTGCTGTCGATTCGGTTCAGAATCCTGGCCATGTGCTCCGGGTCGTCGTCGTCACCACTCGCATCGAACGCAGCTGTTACACCGTAAGCATTCATGATGTCGATGATTATCGCGGCACCCTCGATCGTCGTCTCGTCATTGATGACATCGAGCGAATCCATCGCCATACCGGCAGTTCCCTCCAGCAGGTAGCCGGTTGCGTCACCGCGCTCATCACGCTTGTAATAGCTGTAACCTGGCACGGGATCGGCCGTGTCCTGTGTGATATTCAAGGCTTCAAGTGCCGCCGTATTCGCCCAGGCACCGTGAAATCCTTCATCCATGATCAGTACCGGACGGTCTGCTACAACAGCATCGATGAGCTGTCGTGTCGGGCCCTCCGGACCAAATGTTGTGGCCAGGAAACCATAGCCGAAGATCACGTCGTCATCGGGATTCGACTCGGCAAATGCGTCAATTGCGGCGACCCAGCTTTCAATATCTCCGAACGTGTCGAGTGCCAGCGCCTGTGCAAAGGCGCCGCCCATGATTGGATGGACATGCGTATCGATAAAACCGGGCAGCACCAGACTTCCACCAAGGTCATACTCGATCGTGTCGTCATCCGCGAGGGCCAGTGCACCGGCATTGTCCCCGACGAAAACTATCGAGTCGCCGGAAATTGCCACCGCCTCTGCCCAGGGTTGACCTGCATTGAGCGTATAGACTTTAGCGTTAAGCATCACCGTGTCCACACCCGGGTGCTGTGTATCACCGCAACCGATCAGCAGCGACGCTACAAGAATAACGATGGCAATGGACGGGGAAACTTTTGTCAGGGGCACGCTCTTCTCCGGAATGAAAAAATCGACACTACAATGCTGATCGGATTACGACTTCATTCTTCCCGTAAAACCGCCAGGGATCAAGCGAATCGGGTCGAAGTAGACTGCGGATTCCTGGGCGAGCGCCCGCGGTGCAGAAGCGCTAGCGAACTGCGCCGGCAGATATCCACTGTCGAATGACGTCAATATCGGGCTGCGGCAACGGTGCTGCGTTCAGGGGCATCCTGGCACCGGTAATTCCAGCGGTGTTTTCGAGCTTGCGGATCAGGTAGCTGTTGTCCGGATCATTGGGAGCAACCAGCATTACCGCGGACTGGCCATTCTGGTTGCTGAATTGCCCGACCAACTCCAGGAAACTGGTATCGGCATCGCCAAGTGCGAGTCCTGCTGCTTGCGCCGTATTGCTGTGACAGGTTGACGTTGCACACGACGGTGTGAAAACAGCGGTCTGAATTTCGTCCAGCGTCGGGCCCAGAACAACAGGCGTCATGATGGTAAATTGCGCAGAAAAATCACCGCCGGCCGTTGCATTGCCGGACGGGAATGTACCGGAAAACTCGCCGTCGAGGGCGTTTGCATCGAGGTCCATAATAAGCGAGGCACCGGAGCCCAACAAGCGCACGCGATAACTGTCGTCGGCCAGCGTGACGCCGGTGAGGTCGAATACAGCGCTTTGTGGATTTGCGCCTGGCACGCTGATTGACGCCGCTGTGATCATGAGGTCGTCGCCATCGCCGAACGTCCCGTCGTTGTTGCTGGCCTCAAGAATGAACGTATTCACGTTGACAGTTGACGCATCCGGTTCCCGGTCGAATCCGGCAATGATCTGTGACGGCGCAGCAGCCAGGGTACTGCCGGGAGCAACTGATAACGACGTCACTCGAATCGGGGAACTCGCTACGGCACGATCATCGGCAGCACCTGCAGTGATCCATTGCCGGATGACGTCGATATCCGATTGCGCCAAAGGACTGCCCGGCGGCATTTGGCTACCGGTCACACCGGAACCTTCAAGTTTCTGTATGAGGTAACTGGTATTTGGATTCGTAGGACTTACGCGTTGCGTGCCGGCACTCTGTGTACTCGCGACTCCGACCAGCATCGTATAGCTGTTGGCTGCTTCGAGATTCAGGCTCGCCGCCGGGCTTGATCCCGAATGGCAACCGGAGGTCGCGCAGTCTGGCGTAAAAACACCGGCCTGGATCTCCGAGAAGTTGGGACCAAAACTGCCTGTCGGTGGTGGCGGTGGTGGCGGTGGCGGCGTTGTTGTGCCACAGGCGTTTAGTGCTGCGACCGCTTTGTCGTAAGTTGTTTCATAGCATCCGCCGAGCAACAGAACCGCGCACAGCACCGGTACAATAGCCCGCACGTCTTGAACCCTGACTGTTGTGCGTTTTTTCATGGCACCCGGTGAGGTTTGATCATCTTGTGATAATAACTCTCAGCGAAGCCATTAATGTGACGACCCTCTCATTAATGATGTGCCGTGATGGTCTGTTACGAAAACGTCGCAAATTACAGACAGCGGGAACGGACACAACCCGGTCACTTGCCGTTGTTGCCCGCGACCCGCTGCCCGATGCGGGCTGTCGAGACCGCGACTCAACTAGTATTGAGCGACCGCATCGCTCGCCGGAAACGTGGCCATAAGTCGATAGTCCAGTGCATCGTAAATATCGACGATCGACCCGCTTGCCAACCGGTTCGGCGTGTCCCTGATGTTGCTGTCAACCTGTTCAGCCCGCTCTTCGTGGATGGGCTTTGTGCCGTCGCTTGGTTCTCGTTTTGTTTCAGACATCGGTTCACTCCTCGCGATCGTTGGTTTGCGAAGCGCTACCTCATCGGTGGAACTGCAGCTGCGCCTCTGGCTGGTCGACAACAGAATCAACGCGCAAGCACAGCTGCCGCCCTCCCGGAACCTGCCATTCGATGGTTTGACCGACGGAAAGGCCGAGTAACGCGCTTCCCACCGGAGCGAAAACGGACACAGTACCGGGGTCTCCTGCCTGGTCCGGATAGACCAGCGTCAACTCGTACGGCTCACCCGCTTGTTCATCCACGAATCGAACAGTGGAATTCATGGTAACAACGTTCGCCCCGATATCCTCTGGCTGAACGACGTTCGCGCGGACCAGCTCCTCTCGCAACATACTGCAGCCGGGCAGTGCCCGAACTGTGTCGAAATACAGGTGGTGTTCCAGGCGTTCGAGGTCCTGCCGGGAAATAGTAATAGGCGTTGTGTCCATTTTCTCTCCATCGATTGCGTAGTCGACTTTTCACCCAATGAACCCGGTCACACCTTGGTAACCGATGCAGCGCAAGTATCTGGATCCGCATCGTGAGCCGCCTTCGCTGCTACCGATATCCGGAGTCCCGCTTAGCGCACTGTGGTCAGCACGTAGTCTGTCTGTCCCTCACCAGTCCGGAAGCCCAGTGATCAGTCAGTCGAATCCAGTGATTCGACAGCAAGCTTGATACGAATCAATTCGGCAAGCGTTCGCACGCCAAGTTTTTTCATGGCGTTTGCGCGGTGAACCTCTACCGTACGCTCACTGATTCCAAGGTCGAACGCGATGACTTTATTCATGTCACCGTCCGCAACGCTTTCGAATACCGCTCGTTCCCGGTCCGTCAGCGAGTTGATCTTATCGATCAAGTCATTGCGCTCGATGGATCTCTTCCGCCTGACAAGCTCGACATCCAGCGCCTCGTTTATTCGGTCCAACAGATCCTGTTCGCGGAACGGTTTGCGGATGAAGTCCAATGCACCGTGCCGCATCGCCTCGACTGCCATCGGGATGTCACCATGACCGGTGATGAAGATGATTGGCAATTCCGACCCTCGCTCATTCAGTATCTCTTGCAGCTCCAAACCCGAAATTCGTGGCATGCGAATATCCAGGACCAGGCAACCGCGCCTGTCCGGGTCGTAGGCATCAAGATATTCGGCCGCAGAACCGTAAGTCTCGTAGGGTTGGCCCACCGTCGCGAGCAACATGCCAAGGCCATCGCGGATACCTTCGTCATCATCGACGACAAAAACTGTCTGTTCCTTATCCATCCCGAACCCCTTTTTCCATAGCCGGCAAGGTAAACGTAAAGGTGGCACCGCTGGTTTCGTTATTTCGGAACGTCAGCTGACCCCCGTGCGCGGTAATGATTGCCTTGCTGATCGGCAGCCCCATGCCCAAGCCCGTACTCTTTGTCGTCAAAAAAGGGTCAAATAATCGATCGGCCAATTCATCGGCAATACCACTACCGCTGTCCGTTACTGCAACTTCGAGAAAACCGTCGTCACGAAGCAGTGTAGCGACCGTGATTGTGTTTCCGTTGCGATAACCTGGCAGACGCATTGCGTCCATTCCATTTCGCAGCAGATTCAGCGCGACCTGGTGAATCTGCACAACATCAACCATAACGCTCGGCAGATCCCTGGCAAGATCGAGCTTGATATCAATATCATTCGTTCGTGCATCGACCTCTGCCAGTACCACAACGTCTTCAATCAACTCGTTCAGATCAACAGTTTTCTTGGTACCCCGTTTGTGCCGACCCATATCCTGAATTCGTTCGACGATTGCGCCAGCGCGACGGGAATGTTGACTGAGCTTGTCAAATATCTCCTGTAGCCGATCGAATTCGCCGGCTTCGAACAATCGTTTGCCCGTTTGTGCAAACAAGGATATCGCGGTCAACGGCTGATTGATTTCGTGGGCCATGCCAGTCGCCATTTCACCAAGCATATGCAGCCTGTCCGCGTGTGCCAGCTGCTCATGCTGACGTCGGATTTCCGATTGTGCTTTCAACTGCCGGGTAAGATCCGCAACCTGGCTGATAATCAGGCTTGGCTGACCCGCGGCATCGTGAGTAACTGCGTTGACGACACGTACCTCGACTACCGATCCGTCCTTGCGCACGTATCGTGACTGCTGCGAGTATGTGTCGATTTCTCCCCGCTGAGCCTTCGCCATGAACGTCACCGTGTCATCACGGTAATCCGGATCAGTCAGGTCCACAACAGTCATCCTGTTCAGTTCGCTGGCGGAGTAACCCGTCATTGCGCAAAAAGCGCGGTTGACCCTCTCGAATGTACCTCCATGACGGTACGTAACGATGCCGATCGGGGCGTTGTCAAAAGTCACGTTGAGCCTCTCGTGCCTTTGGCGAACCTCTTCTACATAAAATTTTTCTGTCTGATCGAGTGCAAGTGCTGCGTTCTTTATCGACGTAATATCGTCGATGTAGCCTTCCAGCATCCGAGCGCGTCCGGTGTCGTCATCGACGCCACACCCCTGCTCCCTCACCCACTTCTCCTGCCCGAATTTGTCGATAATTCGGTACTGAACGTCGAATTGTTCGCCCGCCGTCACCGCCGCCTGCACTGCGGCTCGTGTGGCCTCCAGGTCGTCAGCGTGGACAAGGTCCGCCCAACCAAACCCGGCATTGGCGACGAACTCGGGCTTGTGTCCGGTCAGCGCCTC
>DDIP01000159.1 GCA_002338605.1 Proteobacteria bacterium UBA1847
CAGATGGGCATTTTCATCGAGGCAGCGCGGAAACGCGAGGAGGCCCTTGATCATGTCCTGATTTTCGGGCCACCGGGCCTCGGCAAGACAACACTCGCCCACATCATCGCCAACGAGATGGGCGTGACACTGCGGCAAACCTCCGGCCCGGTGCTTGAGCGTCCGGGCGACCTCGCCGCTATCCTGACCAACCTCGAGCCGAATGACGTGCTGTTTGTCGACGAAATTCATCGCCTGAGCCCGGTTGTCGAGGAAGTCCTCTATCCGGCAATGGAGGATTTCCAGCTGGACATCATGATCGGCGAGGGGCCGGCCGCTCGTTCGATCAAGCTGGAGTTGCCACCTTTCACGCTGGTGGGTGCCACGACCCGTGCGGGACTGCTGACCTCTCCGTTGCGAGATCGCTTCGGTATTGTGCAGCGGCTGGAATTTTATTCCGCTCAGGACCTCGAGCAAATCGCGCACCGGTCTGCCGGCATCCTGAATCTGCCAATTGAGGAAGCCGGGGCAAGAGCCATAGCGACGCGATCTCGCGGCACCCCTCGTATCGCCAACAGGCTGTTGCGACGAGTGCGGGACTTTGCGGAAGTTGAGGGCAATGGGGTTGTCACCGGCGCCGTCGCGCAGAACGCGATGGACATGCTGCAGGTCGATCCGTTCGGATTCGACGCGTCGGACCGACGGTTGCTACTGACAATTATTGAGAAATTCGACGGTGGACCGGTCGGAATCGAGAGCCTGGCGGCGGCCATCGGCGAAGAGCGCGGTACGCTTGAAGATGTGCTGGAACCCTACCTGATACAGCAGGGATTCATGATGCGCACAGCACGTGGCCGGGTTGTGACCAAGAACGCCTACTTGCATTTCGGTTTGAACCCTCCGTCTGTCGCTGCGACCCGGGAATTGCCCTTTGATGATGAATAAACCCTTTGAGTGGCCGGTTCGCGTTTATTACGAAGATACCGATGCCCAGGCGGTCGTGTATTACGCGAACTATTTTCGCTTTATGGAGCGTGCCCGAACGGAATGGCTGCGTTCACTGGGCGTTGACCAGGTTGCATTGATGCAGGACGATCGGCGCATTTTCGTCGTCACGGAAACGAAAGCGCAGTTTTTGCAGCCGGCAAAACTGAATGATGAGTTGATGGTCACAGCGAGCCTCGGCCGGATGACGCGTGCCACCTTCGAAATTGAACAGAATATTTATCGCAACAACCTGGACGGCGAACTTCTGGTCCGCGGCGGCGTCATAGCAGCCTACCTGGATGCCGACACGATGAAACCAAAACGCGTACCGCCGTCCCTATTTGAGGAAAAAACACCATGACCGCCGATATGTCCGTTCTGAGTCTCTTGTGGGGCGCCAGTATTCCCGTGCAAGTTGTCATGCTGCTGCTCGTCGGGGCTTCGTTGATGTCCTGGAGCATCATCTTCACCAAGCGACGCCTGATTCGCCGCACGAAAGACGCATCGGATGAGTTTGAAGCTGCGTTTTGGTCCGGTGGCGATCTCAATACACTGTATCGCAGCGCGACCCGTGCGAAAGGTGGCAGCATTGGCATGGCCAGCATATTCGAGTCCGGATTTCGCGAATTCAACCGGGCGCTGCAGGCCGATGGCACCAGCAATGACAAGTTGATCGAAGAGTGCCGGCGCGCGATGCACGTCGCCCAGATGCGGGAGGTCGACCGCATCGAACAAGGCTTGGCGACGCTCGCCACCATCGGTTCGACCAGCCCCTACGTCGGCCTGTTCGGCACCGTGTGGGGAATCATGGGTGCATTCATGGGGCTCGCGAATGTGCAGTCGGCCACGCTGGCTGTCGTCGCACCCCCGATCGCTGAAGCCCTGATTGCCACCGCGATGGGCCTGTTCGCTGCGATTCCCGCTGTCATCGCTTACAACCGCTACGCGGACAAGGTCGTGCGACTCGAATACCGTTACGACGGTTTCATGGAAGAATTCTCGAGCATCCTGCAACGACACGCGCGCGCTAAAAAGGGGGCTTGAGATGGCGACGCCGCTGCAAAAGCGCAAGTTGATGGGCGAAATCAACGTCGTGCCGTACATCGACGTGATGCTGGTGTTGCTCGTGATATTCATGGTGACAGCCCCGTTGTTGACCCAGGGCATCGAGGTCGATTTGCCGAAGGCAAATTCGGAGCCGATCCAGGAAGTCCCGAATCATCGACCGCTGGTATTGAGTGTCGACGCTGAGGGCAACCTCTACATCGATGTTGGCGAAAACGAGAACGAACCGGCGTCCGGCAAGGAAGTTGTTGCCCGGGTGGGTGCGGTATTGAGGAATCGCCCGGACACGCCGATTCTCGTCAAGGCCGATCGAACGGTGCCTTACGGCAATGTCGTGGGTGCGATGGTGCTGCTGCAGCAGGGCGGTGCGCAGAACATCGGATTCGTCACGGACCCGCTGGATAGTTATCCGGTTCCGGAGTAGTTCGCAACGTGGCGCATAAAACGCGATATTTTGTCCCGGTCACGCTGTCGGTGCTGTTGCACGCCGGCTTGCTTGCAACCATGTTCGTGGCATTCGACTGGGCGCGGCCGGCGCCGATAACGCCAATGGCCATCCATGCGACGCTGGTGACCGAGGATAAAAAAGTTGCACCGCCACCGGTCGTCGAAAAAAAACCGGAACCTGAACCGGTCGTGGCAGAGCCGGAACCCGTTGTGGAAGAGCCGGAGCCAGAGCCCGAGCCAGACAACAGCGAAGAGCTGCGCCGCGCCGCGGAAGAGCAAAAGCGCATACAGGATGCGCTGATCGAGAAAGAACGTCTCGAGAAAATCCGCCAGCAGGAGGAAGCCGAGCGCAAGAAGAAGGAGCGCGAGGAGGCCCAGCGCAAGAAAGACGAAGAAGCACGCAAAGAGCGGGAGCGCGAAGAAGCCGAGCGCAAGCGCCAGGAGGACATCAAGCGCCAGCGGGAGGAGAACGAACGCAAGCGCCGAGAATTGGAGGCCCGCGAACGCGCACAGGAAATCGAAGATGAAGAACGCCGTTTGGCGGCTGAAAGCTCACCGGCGATGGCGGCCTATCAATTTGCGATCTCGCAGAAGATTCGCAGAAACTGGGCCGTGCCTGCCAGCGCCGGTGCTGATACTGTATGCATCGTCAATGTGCGGCAGATTGCGGGTGGCGAAATTGTCGGTGTGTCAATTGTCAGCTGCAATGGGGATGAAGCGGTCCGGCGTTCGGTCGAAGCGGCGATCTATCGATCGTCGCCGTTGCCAACGCCTCCGAATCCGGATTTATTCAGGCCTTTACTGGAGCTGACATTGGCGCCGGAACATTAGGATCGATTTGATCATGAGGTTATTGTGTACAAAAAACTGATATTCGCGATGCTTGTCACACTCTGTGTGGCTACTGATGCCACCGCGCAAAAGCTTAGAATCAACGTGCAGGGCATTGCCCAACCAACGCCGGTGGCAATCGTGCCATTTGGCTGGGAAGGCAATTCGCCGCGTTCGCCGCTGGATATTGCCGGGGTCATTAACAATGACCTGAAACGCAGTGGCCGATTTGCACCGATTGCTGAAACCGACATGCTGCAAAAGCCAACTGACGGTGCTGATGTCGATTTCGATGACTGGACGATTCTCGGCATTGAAGCAGTTGTTGTCGGCAAGCTCATCGAAACTGGCGACAATGCCTACACGTTGCAATTCCAGCTTTTCGATCCCATCAGTCGCAAACAGCTGGTCGGCTACCGCATGCCCGCCAGTCGCGGAACGATGCGCGCGGCCGCTCACCGTGCCGCCGACATGATTTACGAGAAGCTCACCGGCATCAAAGGGGTCTTCGGCACCAAGGTCGCTTACGTCACGGCTGAGCAGCAAGGCAAGGAACGCCTGTACTCGTTGATCGTCTCCGACCAGGACGGCGAAAACGATCACAAGATCATGGAGAGCAAAGATCCGATCATGTCGCCGGCGTGGTCCCCTGACAGTCGCCAGCTGGCTTACGTTTCCTTCGAAGGCTCGCGATCGTCGATTTTTGTCCAGACGCTGCGATCCGGTAATCGCTTCCAGGTCTCGAACAAGCCCGGCATCAACGGCGCGCCGTCTTTTTCGCCTGACGGCCGAAAACTGGTCGTGACGCTGGGCGGCGTCGACGGCAATCCGGATATCTATGTCCTGGATATCCGGACCCGCGAAGCGACTCGACTGACAACCCACCGGGCGATCGATACCGAGGGCACCTGGTCGCCGGACGGTCGCTACATCTATTTCACGTCCGATCGCGCCGGCGGTCCGCAGATTTACCGTATATCGGCCAATGGTGGAACTCCTGAGCGTGTAACGTTCGAAGGGAGCTATAATGCGCGACCGCGACTGTCGCCGGACGGAACGCGGCTGGCGATGGTGCACAATGACCGCGGCAATTTCCGCATCGCTGTGATGAACCTTGAAACGAAGGACCTGTTGATACTGTCCAGCGGGCAACAGGATGAGTCCCCAAGTTTTGCACCCAACAGCGATATTTTGATTTACGCTACGCGCCAACGGGGCGATGGTGTACTCGAGACCGTGTCGGCCGACGGTATGATCCGGCAGAAAATGGCGTCAGGGCAGGGAGATGTACGTGAGCCGGTGTGGTCACCGTTCCCACGATTCTGACAAACTAACTAACATTAAGTATCAATGATTAGTCATTGATTTAACTATATAATTTGCTTACAGGCACAAGGATTTTACTATGTCTTACCTAAAGATTTTTTCAGTTTTGCTGTTGAGTGCGCTTCTGGCGGCCTGCCCCAAGCCTGTCGTTCCCGACCCGGACCCCACCGACGTCACCTACGGCGGCGACAGCGGCGCTGACACCAGCGGTGCGAGCGGCAGCGGTCTTGGCGACGGCGAATTCTTCGGCGAGGCCGAAGAGACCCTGGGCACTGTCATTTATTTTGATTTTGATTCATCGGAAGTTCGTGCCCAGGACCAGGACATCGTCGCGGCACACGCGATCCGATTGAACGAGGATTCATTTGCGAGTGTGCGGCTGGAAGGACATGCCGATGAGCGCGGTTCGCGCGAATACAATATCGGTCTCGGCGAGCGTCGCGCGCAAGCAGTACGCCAGTTGTTGATGATTCAGGGTGTCAATGCATCGCAGATCCAGACCGTCAGCTTTGGTGAAGAGCGCCCGGAAGCAATGGGCAGTTCGGAAAGCGACTATGCGCGGAACCGTCGTGTTGAGATCAAGTACCCCAGGTAGGCTGATGATTCTGAAGCACAAGACCTTACTGCTGCTGGCACCGGCGCTGTTGTTCAGCGGCTGCGAGCTATTGCAAACGCAGCCGGCTGAAGACCCGGTGTTGGTCAAGCTCGCTGAGCTTGAACGGCGATTGCAAAGTGTCGAGCGCGTCATGCAGAACCAGAGCCTCGTCAACCTGACTCAACAGGTCAGTGCTGCAGAGCGGCGCGGCGATGAGTTGCAGGGTCGTGTCGAGGAGCTCGAGCACAATGCAGCGAGCACCAGTGAGCGACAACGCCAACTGTATGTCGACCTCGATACCCGCATGCAGGAGCTCGAGGCTTCGTTGAAGGCACGCAATTCGGTCAGCGTGATGGACGGCGGCAGTCTGCCGCCGGGCCAGCTTC
>DDIP01000343.1 GCA_002338605.1 Proteobacteria bacterium UBA1847
CCGATGCCCACCGCCGCGAGCGTTTTGACCGCGCCTGCGGAGATGGCGTTGACACGAATGCCTTTGGGCCCCAGGTCAGCCGCCAGGAATCGAACACAGGCCTCCAGGCTGGCCTTCGCCAAGCCCATCACATTGTAGTTCGGTACGACTTTGGTTGCCGCGTCGTAGGTCAGTGTCAGCATCGCTGCATCGCGGCCTTCCATCATCGGCAGTCCCGCCTTTGCCAGTGCTGCAAGGCTGTAAGCCGAGATGTCGTGCGAGATGGCAAAGCCTTCGCGGGTGATCGATTCGACGAAGCCGCCGGCGAGTTGTTCGCGTGGGGCGAAGCCAACCGAATGCACGATGATGTCCAGCCCGTCCCAGTGCTTGCCGAGACTTGCGAAAACGCCGGCGATTTCGTCGTCGGACGTGACATCGCAGGGAAACAGCAGTTCGGTATTCTGGCCGAGACGCGCAGAGAGTTTCTCAACCCGACTCTGGAGTTTCTCGTTTTGATAAGTAAACGCGAGTTCACAGCCTTCGCGGGCAAATGCCTCGGCGATACCTGCAGCAATTGAACGATCACTTGCGACACCAACAATCAGTGCCTTCTTGCCGGCCATGAAGCCCATAGCGTTTTCCTGTCAAGAAATAAGGCGCGTATTCTAGCTCGACTGGGCGGTGACATCCACGTACATGGTGAGCTTCTGGCCGGGCCGCAGGATCTTGTTTCGATCGATATTATTCCAGCGTGCGATCTGGTCAATGCCGACACGAAAGCGGCGAGCGATGACGTACAGTGAGTCACCGTTGCGGACTGTGTAATTGAGCTTACGCGTTGTGTTGCCAAGTGCTTGCGTCGGCGATGTGCGCGGTGAGTCCACATCGGCGTTCGTCCAGACCACAAGTTTCTTGCCGATCGACAGCGTGTCCCTGGGTGCCATCCCGTTCCAGGCGGCGAGTTCACGCGTACTGACTTTGTAGCGCCTGGATATCGTCCAGAAAGATTCACCGCTGGCGACAATATGTTCGACCTTGTTGCCCTTGCGCGTCCGGTTCTGCGTTTTCGCCAGCCGCGCGTCGGCACTCTTGCTGTAAGCGCTGAGCGGTTTGGTCGCAACCGGGATCATCAGGTGGTCACCCGCGCGAATCGTGTTACCGCGCAGATTGTTCGCGGAACGAATCGTGGCAACCGTCGTGTTGTATTTGTCGGCGATCTGCGAAATAGCCTCACCATTCCTGACCTTGTGGCGCTGCCAGCGAACGCGCTCTGACGCCGGGACTTCGGCGAGCGCGACCGCGAATTCTTCAGCGACCTCCACCGGCATGACCAGGCTGTGCGGTCCGCCTGGATCGGTGGACCAGCGGTTGTAGCCAGGGTTGAACTGGTAGATCGTATCGACGTCTACACCCGCGAGTTCCGCCGCAAGCGCAAGATCCAGCTGGCCGCCAATATCGGCGACGACAAACTGCGGCTCATTGGCAATCAGCGGCAGCGCCAGGTTGTACTTCGCCGGATCCGCAACGATTTCGACCAGCGCCAGCAATTTCGGCACATACATGCTGGTCTCTCTTGGCAGACTCAATGCCCAGAAATCCGTCGGCTTGTTCGACTTCGAATTGCGAGCTACAGCGCGCCGCACGTTGCCTTCGCCCGAATTGTACGACGCGATTGCGTTCAGCCAGTCGCCGTTATTGAAGTCGTGCAGGTACTCGAGGTAGTCGAGCGCAGCGCGCGTTGAGTCAACAACGTCGCGGCGGCCGTCATACCACCAGTTCTGCTTGATTCCGAATCGTCTTGCCGTGCCCGGAATCATTTGCCAGAGCCCGGCCGCGCGGCCATGCGAATAGGCGAACGGATCGTACGCGCTCTCAACGATGGGTAGCAGCGCAAGTTCAAGCGGCAGATTGCGTCGCTCAAGTTCGGCTACGATGTGCG
The DNA here is from genome assembly GCA_002338605.1 of Proteobacteria bacterium UBA1847. Lineage (GTDB taxonomy): Bacteria > Pseudomonadota > Gammaproteobacteria > Steroidobacterales > Woeseiaceae > UBA1847. The sequence goes on from DDIP01000343.1 coordinate 1,919, forward strand.
GCAGGTAACGTTGCGCACGGGTAAAAACACGATTCAGGTAATCCGGATGCTTGATGAACCACTGTTTTTCGGCTTCGGTTCTGTGATTGTCGTCATAGCTCAGTGCAAAGCCACGCCGAATGCGTTCCAGAATGTCGTCAGTGGCGACGGGCGAGGACAGCAGGTCGATACCGGCTACCGGCGAGACCAGGTCAAGCGACTGTCCGGCATCCTCACTGGCGTCGCTGCGTAGCTCGGCCGGGGTCGCCTGGCTCACATCGGCCGCAAACAGCAAAAAGGTGACGCCGATGGCTCCCACCGGGAGGATTCTTTGCGATAATCGCCGCATGGACGCTGAGCTTATGTTGAACATCGGGCTATCCTACTGAGGCGGGAAACGAGTGCAAGTGGATTGTTCACAAATAACGGAAGAGTGGCTGAAAACCCCGTTGGGTGAGGCCTTGCTGCAACGGGAGGTCCGTGTTGTCGAGGAGGCACTGGACGGCGTTTTTGGCGAGCAATGCCTGCAGCTGGGGGTCTGGGGCGACAGCCGCGCCTTCCTGCGCTTTACCCGGACCCAGCGCTGCCTGCTACTCGCCGAAACGGCCCACGGCGGGCCCTCAGCGGTCGGCAGGCTGCACCAATTGCCCATCGCCAGCGATTCCATAGACGCCGTGCTGCTGCCGCATACGCTTGACTACAGCGATCGCCCACATGCCGTTCTCCGGGAAGTGGACCGAATTCTGCGCCGCGACGGACAGCTGATCATCCTGGGGTTCAAGCCGGGCGGTCTGTGGGGATTGCGCAGATTGATTCCTGGCGCGGGCATTCCCCCAGGGGCGGAAAACCTGATATCAGAGCGGCGACTGCGCGACTGGCTGAAACTTCTCGACATGCGAATTCACGGCACCTGCCGATATTTCTTCCGCTGGCCACTGCCGGGCAACAAGGCGCGCGCCTCGAACAAGTGGGAGCGTCGAGGCCAGGCGTGGTGGCCGGAATTATCGGCATGCTATATGCTCTCGGCGCAGAAACGAGTCAGCACGCTGACCCCGGTCAGGCCGCTGTGGCGACGTCAGCCCAAAGTGGTTGCCGGGCTGGCTGAACCCTCAACCCGAGTTGCCCGAATCCGTTTTGACGAAGACCATTGAGATATACACCGACGGCGCATGCAGGGGAAATCCCGGTCCGGGGGGCTGGGGCGCATTGCTGATCGCAGGCTCCCGCCAGAAGACCCTGCACGGCGGCGAACCTGAAACCACCAATAACCGGATGGAGCTGACCGCGGCGATCGAAGCGTTGAATGCGCTGCGCTCACGCAGTAATGTCATCCTTTACACCGATTCAAAATACGTCATGGACGGCATTCGTGAGTGGCTCCCCAACTGGAAGCGGCGCGGCTGGAGAACGGCCG